>JBBDLY010000101.1:0-5523 GCA_040878585.1 Pirellulales bacterium | reverse complement strand
CCCCCCCCCGGCCCCGCGGCTGGAAGCCGCGGTTACTTTTCACTGCGGCTGGGCCGCAAGCACATAAAAGCCGCAAATACTATTCACTCTTCGCCGCCGTGGAGACGATCACCTGCGAAGGCCGCACCACGCGCTCGTGCAACAGGTAGCCGATCTGCGTAACGTACACGACCGTGCCGGGCGGATGCTCGTCGGTCGGCTGTTGCTGAATGGCTTCGTGCAGGTTGGGGTCGAACGGCTCGCCGAGCGCCTGGATGGGATGGCAGTCGTGCTGCTTGAAGACCCCATGCAGTTGATCGGCGACGATCTTGACGCCGTGCAGCAGGCTTTCGTTTTCGGCGTTTTGTTCGGCCGCTTCCATCGCCCGTTGCAGATTGTCGACCACCGGCAGCAGGTCGCGCAGCAGCGGCAGATCGCGGTAGCGGCGCTCGTCTTCGAGTTCCTTGCGCGCCCGCTTACGGAAGTTGTCCAGTTCCGCCTGCGCCCGCAACCACTTGTCGTGCAGTTGCTGAATCCGCTCCTCGTCCGCCGTGGAGTCCTCCGCCGTGAAGTCTTCCGTCGCGGCGGCTTCGTCGTCCTGTTCGTCTTGTTGCGATTGCGATTCTTCATTCATGGCATTCATTCCTTTGGCTGGGCCGCTTCGCTTTCCTCGGGTACGAAGTAATCTCGCAGTGTTTTCAGAAAGCTCTTGCGATGCGGAGTAACATGGGCGTGTTCCAACTCCGCCATTTCCCGCAGCAGTTCTTCTTGTCGACCGGTCAGTTTCTTGGGTACTTCGATCTGCACCTGCACCAGCAGATCGCCCTTGCGGCTGCCGCCGCGCGGGTCGGGCATGCCGAGGCGGCGGAGCGTAAATACCTTGTTGGGCTGCGTGCCGCTGGGGATGTCCAGATCGCGCGGTCCTTCGAGGGTCGGCACTTCCACCGTGGCGCCGAGGGCGGCTTGGGTGAAGGTGATCGGCAGGTGGCAAATCAGATTCTGCCCGTCGCGCTGGAACAACGCATGCTCCTCCACCTCGATCAAGCAGTAGCAATCGCCGGGAGGGCCGCCGTTGGGGCTTGGTTCGCCTTCGCCGGAAACACGGATCCGCATGCCGCTGTCGACGCCCGCCGGTATCACCACTTCCTTGGTCACCCGTTCCGGCACGAACGCCTCGCCCCGGCATTCGCCGCACCGCTCGCGGATGACGCGGCCTGCGCCGTGGCAAGCCGGACAGGTAGTGGTCATCCGCAGGATGCCGCTGGATTGAATGACCTGGCCGCGGCCGCCGCAGTAGTCGCAGGTGTCGGTGCCGCTGCCGGGCGCCGCGCCGCTGCCGCCGCAGGTGTCGCACGCCTTGTGCCGACTGAATTGGATATTCTTGGTCGTTCCCCGCGCGGCCTCGAACAGCGTCAGCGAGACGTGGCTTTGCACGTCGCGACCGCGGCGAACCCGACGCGTGCGTCCGCCTCCTCCGCCAAAGATGTCGCCGAACACGCCGCCGCCGAAGATGTCGCCAAAGGCTTCGAAGATATCGCTCACGTCGTGGAAGTGCGCGCCGCCTCCCTCGCTGTCGACGCCGGCATGACCGAACTGATCGTACCGCTGCCGCTTGTGCGAATCGCTCAGCACCTCGAATGCTTCGGCCGCTTCCTTGAACCGCGCAATGGCCTGGTCGTCGCCCGGATTCTTATCTGGGTGATATTGGATGGCCAGTCGACGGTAGTTGGCGGAGATCTCTCCGTCGTTCGCCGAGCGGCTGACGCCGAGCACTTCGTAATAACAACGCTTATTAGCCATGGTCTCGATCATTCTGAGCGGCAGGTTCGCAGCTTCACTCTCAGCGCGATGGTGGCAGTGGTACATCTGGAGGAGCTATAAACGAGCCGCTTTCGACGCCTTCTCGCAGCTTTCGTAAGTCGAATTCGTATCGTTCCTGGGCCGAGTGCCAATCCGGGTATATGAATGCACTGACATCGCGAACGTGCCCGCAGTGCGCCAATTGCGCTACTTTTTCCATCATTTTCCGATGATGAACGCATACCACGCGCGGCAATCCCTTGTCGCGAAAACAGTTGAATAAGCGATCCTGCGCGCGATTCTCCGCGGCGGCAGCCCCTTTGGCTTGTGGTGAGCGAACCGGATTTCGTGCTTCCCATCGCCGCAACTCATCCTCACACCGACGAAAGTATCCTGGGTCCACGATAACCAGATCGAGGTCTGAACTTGGCCCCACCGCGCACCATACTTTATGTGCTCTCGGCGCGATGCTGTAGCCGATCTGGCAACTTCCCCGCACATACAGATTTTTTGGATGAACCCCCGTTCCGTCTGAAACAGCATCCAGAAAAACACAATAGTCTTCATGTCGCGCGAATACGTGAGGCGTGCCGCCCATCAAGTACCCGATGAGCAACCGGTGTGGGTTCGCGACGGCCAATGCGTAGAGTTCTGGCGGAGAACAAACGAGGCGCCCCTGCTCGTCAAAGTTCATCTTGCCGGCACCTCAACGGCGTCAACGACAACTAACGGTTGATTGAAGCTTCCGTCATTGAGAAACATGGGGTCGTTGTATCGCAGACGAACTCGATTGCCGCAATGGGGGCAGCAAAAAAGACTGCCGCCTTCACGCAGATAATTCCGTCGCGGAACCTCTGTAGCACAGACCGGACAACTCGAAATGTCGCGAAACTGACAATTGGGGCACACTGTCGGCAGCACGCGACCCGAAATGTTACCACAGTTTTGACAGGCTTCTCCAGGTGATCCTGGGCTGTGTTCAATCTCTACGCTATCCGCATGGCCGAACTCTCGGAAAACACGATCTACCTCCGCTGGTAAATCCGTAGCAAGCTCAAAATAGGCCCGACCTCGTTCGTCGCGATGCGTTCCATGCACGGAGTTGTCTGGGTCTATTTCAACAGGCGAATGAGCAAACAAATCTCGCCGAATGATTGATGCCAACCGCAACTCTTCGGCTCGATCACCCAAATCCTTAACTACGATTCGCATGAGCATGGTCAGATCCTTTCCAACGTCCAGTTACCCCGATTCTACTCCACAACAGCCGCTCGGGGTACTCCAAACTCGGTGCAAGGCAAATCGTATAAAGCGGGCCACCTTCGCCGGTGCGAAAGTGGCCCACCAGAATTCTAGTCAATTAGGTTGCCGAGCGGGCCGCTAGCGAACGCTCCCCTCGACGCGTTGCTTGTCCTTGTCCTCGGCTTCCAGGTTGGTCACCAGGGCCTCGGTCGTCAGCATCAACCCGGCGATGCTGGCCGCGTTGCTCAGGGCGCTGCGGGTCACTTTGACGGGATCGATGATACCGGCCTTCATCAGGTCGACATATTCTCCCTTGTTGGCGTCGTAGCCGACGTTGGTCGCCTTCTGCAAGATCTCGTCGACCACCACCGAACCGTCGATGCCGCAGTTGTCGGCGATCTGCTTGGCCGGAGCCTTGAGCGCCTTGAGCACGATGTCGATGCCGATCTTCTCGTCCCCCTTGGCCGAACCGCGGACCTTCTCCACCGGTTCGATGCAACGCAGCAGCGACACGCCGCCGCCGGGACAAATGCCTTCCTCGACCGCCGCCCGAGTGGCGTGCAGGGCGTCTTCGACACGGGCCTTCTTCTGCTTCATGTCGGCCTCGCTGCTGGCCCCGACGCTAATCACCGCCACGCCGCCGGTCAGCTTGGCGAGCCGCTCTTGCAGCTTTTCCTTATCGTATTCGCTGTCGCTGCCGTCGAGCTGCTTGCGAATTTGCTCGATCCGGCCCTTCACCTCGGCCGGTTTGCCGGCGCCTTGCACGATGGTCGTTTCGCCCTTGTCGACCGTGATCTGCTTGGCCGAACCGAGTTGCTCCAACGTGAGGCTCTCCAGCTTCATGCCAAGGTCTTCACTGATCAGCGTGCCGCCGGTCAGCACGGCAATGTCGCCCAGCATCGCCTTGCGGCGATCGCCAAAGCCCGGCGCCTTCACGGCGCAGACGTGCAACACGCCCCGCAACTTGTTGACCACCAACGCCGCCAGGGCCTCGCCCTCGACGTCTTCGGAAATAATCAACAGCGGCTTGCCGGTCTGTCCGACCTGTTCCAGAATCGGCACCATGTCGCGCAGGTTGCTGAGCTTCTTTTCGTGAATCAGGATGTAGGCGTCTTCCAGCACGCAGTCGCGCTCGGCTGGCCGGGTGATGAAGTAGGGCGAGATAAAGCCCTTGTCGAACTGCATGCCGTCGACGAATTCGACGGTCGTCTCGGTCGTCTTGCCTTCCTCGACGGTAATCACGCCGTCCTTGCCGACTTTCTCCAAGGCATTGGCCAGTAGTTGGCCGATTTCCATGTCGTTGTTGGCGCTGATCGCACCGACGTGGGCGATCTGCTCCTTGCTGTCAACCGGCTTGGCCATCGAGTGCAGATGCTCGACGGCCGCTTCGACCGCCTTCTCGATGCCGCGACGGACCGCCATCGGATTGCTGCCGGCCACGATGTTGCGGCTGCCTTCCTTGAAGATGGCCCGCGCCAGAACGGTCGCGGTGGTCGTGCCATCGCCGGCAATGTCCGAGGTCTTGGAGGCGACTTCGTTGACGAGCTTTGCGCCCATGTTCTCGAAGCGGTCTTCCAGATCGATTTCCTTGCTGACCGTCACGCCGTCCTTGGTGACGGTCGGGCCGCCAAACGACTTGTTGATGATCACGTTCCGACCGGTGGGCCCCATGGTAATGGCCACGGCGTCGGCCAGTTTCTCCACGCCCTTGAGCATCTTCGCCCGGGCCTGGTCTCGAAAAAGTAGTTGTTTCGCCACTCGCAGGGTTCCTTATATTGGGTAATTCGCTGTGTTGGATATACGCTGTGTTGAATATTGCTGTCTGCGTTGTTTACAACAGCGGTTGGTGTTGGAGTAGGGCGTCGCGGCTAGTCGACGATCTTGGCCAGAATGTCCGACTCGCGGAGAATCTTCAACTCGCGGCCCTCGACCTCGACGTCGCTGCCGCCGTATTTGCCGAAGATCACCGTGTCGCCGACCGTCACCGACAGCGCCCCCCGCGAACCGCTCTCCAGCGTGCGGCCCGGTCCGACCGAAACCACCGTACCGCGCTGCGGCTTCTCCTTGGCGGTGTCGGGCAGCACGATGCCGCCGGCCGTCCGCTCCTCGGCTTCCAGCGGCTCAACCACGACACGATCGTCCAGGGGACGCAGCGAAATCTTCTTGCTCATAAACATTCTTCCTTATGTGTAATTTTGTTATTGAGTTGTCTGCGGGTTTGCCAGGCAGCAGTCGCCCGGCTTACATCATGCCAGGCATGCCACCCATACCACCCATGCCACCCATTCCTCCCATGCCACCACCCATGCCATGGTCGTGGTGATCGCCGTGATCATCCTCGTCTTCTTCCTTGGGAATCTCGGTGATTAGCGAGCTGGTGGTTAACAGCAAGGCGGCGACGCTGGCGGCATTTTGCAGGGCCGTGCGAACGACCTTGGCCGGGTCGATCACGCCCGCCTCGACGAGGTCGCAATACTTGCCCTTATCGCAATCGAAGCCCTC
>JBBDLY010000100.1:0-7382 GCA_040878585.1 Pirellulales bacterium | reverse complement strand
GTCCGACTCGCGACGGATACTTGAGGTGGTTGAGGAACAAGTTCGTCGGCATGGATTGCCGTATGTGTATCAGGTAGCGGAGAGAGGCTTCCCGCCAGCGATACCTCATCCTAATTTTTAACAAGCGATCTTTTCCAATTACTTTGCACGCGCTGTGTTCGACAGCGTTCTGTTGGTCGTTTGCGTTCCCGAGGTGAAGCAATTTGCTCCGCCTCCTTCTCCCCGGCAAACCGCCGTCTCGTCACGAGAGTGACTCCCGCTTCGGTAAAACGGTTGCGGAATTCCCGACGGCAATTAGCGTAAAGGCTAGGGGAAGGTTCCGTGGCGTCCACCGATCGAGTCGAATCGGCGTGTGCAAGGCAAGGCAGCGAACGTGCCTGCGAACACTTGTCGGCACAAGCGTGTCCTGAAGAGTTCCGGTCTCGCTCGCTGGCGGACCCGAGCGAAACGAACGCGAAGAGTTTTCACGATTAGTTGAAGTCAATCAACCGTACTCACACCAGCGGAGCAGCAACAAGATCAGCACCTTGGGAAGTACGCCCAATCACAACCCGAATCTTGAAGGAGTCGCAACGGAATCGTCGTTCGACTCTGGCAATCGATTCCTCAAGTTCTTCGGGCAAGCATAGCCGGACGGAGGATCAATCATGGGTGGCGGCAGCGACATCATTTCGCTCGTGGGGCAGAACCAGGATCTCGATCAATTTCGCAAGAAGACCTGGGAAGGCACGTTCGAGGAATATCTCGACGTGGTCAAACAGCGCCCCGAGGCGACCAGAAACGCATTCGAACGGGTCTACGACATGGTCATGTCGTACGGCACCCGCACCTACGAGGAGGGACGCGAGAAGCGCGTTCACTACCTGTTCTTCAGCGATCCGCAAGATCACGGCCGCGACGCGGTGTTCGGCCTGGACGACGCCTTGGAATTGCTGGTGAATGCCTTCAAGAGCGCGGCCCGCGGCTACGGCATCGAAAAACGGGTGCTGCTGTTGCACGGGCCGGTCGGCAGTAGCAAGAGCACCATTGCGCGGCTGTTAAAGAAAGGACTCGAACGCTACAGCGCCACCGACGAGGGCGCCCTGTATACGCTCGGCTGGGCGGCCGACGACGGCTCCGGGCATGTCGACTGGTGCCCCATGAATGAAGAGCCGCTACACATCATTCCGCAGCGATTCCGCAAGGACGTCGAAGCGCAGCTCAACGCCGGCCGCGACGAAGCCGACTACCATGCGCGGATCGTCGGAGAGTTGGATCCGTTTTGCCGCTTCATGTACAACGAGCGGCTCAAAAAGTACGGCGGCGACTGGACCCGCGTGATCAAGGACGTCCGCGTCAAGCGGCTGATCCTCAGCGAGCAGGATCGGATCGGCATCGGCACCTTCCAGCCGAAGGACGAAAAGAACCAGGACTCGACCGAACTGACCGGCGACATCAACTATCGCAAGATCGCCGAGTTCGGCAGCGACAGCGATCCACGGGCGTTCAACTTCGACGGCGAATTCAATATCGCCAACCGGGGCATCGTGGAATTCGTCGAAGTGCTCAAACTCGACGTGGCGTTCCTGTACGACCTGCTCGGCGCCAGTCAGGAGCACAAGGTGAAGCCGAAGAAGTTCGCCCAAACCGATATCGACGAGGTGATCCTGGGCCACACCAACGAACCGGAATATCGCCGGCTGCAGAACAACGAGTTCATGGAGGCGCTGCGGGACCGGACGGTCAAGATCGACATTCCCTACGTCACGCGGCTGTCCGACGAGATCAAGATTTACGAGAAGGACTACAACAGCCAAACGGTCAAGGGCAAGCACATCGCGCCGCACACGATCGAGATGGCGGCCATGTGGGCCGTGCTCACGCGGCTGGAGGAACCGAAGAACGCCAGCCTCACGCTGTTGCAGAAGATGAAACTCTACAACGGCAAGTCGCTGCCCGGCTTCACCGAGGAAAACATCAAGGAGTTGAAGGATCAGGTGACCAACGAAGGGATGACCGGCATCTCGCCCCGCTATGTGCAGGACAAGATATCCAACGCCTTGGTCGCGCATCCGGACGCCAAATCGATCAACCCGTTCATGGTGCTCAACGAGTTGGAAAACGGCTTGAAGCACCACACGCTGTTGACCAACGACGACTTGCGAGATCACTACCGCGAGTTGCTGCAGGTGGTCAAAGAGGAGTATGAAAATATCGTGAAGAACGAAGTCCAACGGGCGATCGCCGCCGACGAGGACGCCCTCACGCGGCTCTCGGCCAACTACATCGACAACGTCAAGGCGTACACGCAGCGCGAGAAGGTCAAGAACAAGTTCACCGGTCAGTACGACGAGCCGGACGAACGGCTGATGCGGAGCGTCGAGGAGAAGATCGACGTTCCGGACAGCCGCAAGGACGACTTCCGCCGCGAGATCATGAACTATATCGGCGCGTTGTCGATCGACGGCAAGACGTTCGATTACAAGACAAATGAGCGGCTGCACAAGGCGCTGGAGCTAAAGCTATTCGAGGACCAAAAGGACTCGATCAAGCTCACCAGCCTGGTCAGCAACGTGGTCGACGCCGAGACGCAAAAGAAGATCGACGTGGTCAAGGGCCGGCTGATCGCCAACTACGGCTACGACGAGGAAAGCGCCACCGACGTACTGAACTACGTGGCCAGCATTTTCGCGCGGGGAGATGTGAAGGACTAACCCAGTACGACGGCCCTCCGAGGCCGTCACGAAACCAGTATGACGGCCCTCCGAGGCCGTCACGAACAAGTGTTCCCACTCGACGGCCTCGGAGGGCCGTCGTACCGGCGCCAAACCCATGACCATGAGAATTGAACGCGACGAGCGGCGGTTTCAACGAATCGTCCGCGGCAAGATTCGCGAAAACTTGAAACGATACGTCACCCACGGCGAAATGATCGGCCGCAAGGGACGCGACGTGGTGAGCATCCCCGTTCCGTCGCTCGACGTGCCGCATTTCCGCTATGGCAAGAACGGCTCCGGCGGCGTCGGACAAGGGGACGGCGAGATCGGCAGCCAGGTGATTCCTGGTGACGGCGATCCCAACGGCGCAGGGTCCGCCGGCAGCGACCCCGGCAACCAGCATTTCCTCGAAGTCGACGTCACGCTTGACGAACTGGCCGACATCCTGGGGGACGAACTGGAACTGCCGCGGGTCGAACCCAAGGGCAGCGACCGCATCTCGCAGGAGAAAACCAAGTACAACAGCATTCGCAAGGTCGGCCCCGAGTCGCTGCGGCACTTCCGCCGCACCTACATGCAGGCGCTCAAGCGGCAAATATCCTCCAACACGTATGTTGCCAACGATCCGCGGGTCGTACCAATTCGCGAGGATCGCCGCTATCGCTCCTGGCATACCGAATTGAAACCGGAAGCCAACGCGGTGATCGTCTACATGATGGACGTCTCCGGCTCGATGACCGACTACCAGAAGGAAATCGTGCGGACCGAAGCGTTTTGGCTCGACACCTGGCTGCGCCGCCAGTACGACGGCGTCGAGCGGCGGTACATCATCCACGATGCGGTTGCCAAGGTGGTCGACGAGGAAACGTTCTACCACACCCGCGAAAGCGGCGGCACACGGATCAGTTCCGCCTATCGGGCGTGTATCGAACTGCTGGAAGGCTCGTTCCCAGAGAGCGAGTGGAACACCTATGTCTTTCAGTTCTCCGACGGCGACAACTGGGGCGAAGACAACGACCAAAGCCTGGGGCTGCTGGCCGAACGGATACTGCCGCGGGTTAACCTGTTTTGCTACGGCCAGGTGGAAAGCCCCTACGGTAGCGGCGAGTACATCCATGGACTGGAACGCCGCTTCGGCGAAGAGTACGACAACCTGATTCTGTCGGAAATCGAAGATAAGGATGCGATTTACGCGTCGATTAAGCGGTTCCTCGGAAAGGGCAAGTGAGGCGCATTATGGCAACGGTCCTAAACTACGATCCCTTGCCGCCCGACCTGGCGGATTTGCAGGTCGTGATCGAGGAGAATGCGCGCCAGTACGGGCTGGATTTCTTTCCCACCATTTTCGAGCTGGTCGACGCCGATCAACTCAACGCGATCGCCGCCTACGGCGGCTTTCCCACCCGCTATCCGCATTGGCGGTTTGGCATGGAGTATGCCAAGCTCTCCAAGGGGTACCACTACGGGTTGTCGAAGATCTACGAGTTGGTCATTAACAACGATCCCTGCTACGCCTACCTGATGCGGAGCAACGCCCGCACCGATCAGAAGCTGGTCATGGCCCACGTGTACGGCCATTGCGATTTCTTCAAGTGCAACTATTGGTTCAGCCAGACCAACCGCAAGATGATGGACGAGATGGCCAACCACGGCAATCGCATCCGCCGCTACATGGACCGCTTCGGGGTGGAGACGGTCGAGGAATTTATCGATAGCTGCCTGAGTATCGAGGACTTGATCGACATCCACTCGCCCTTCATCCAGCGGCGCGATCCGGAAAGAGGCAACTATCGCTTCGAGCAGGCCGACCAGGTGGACGAGCCGGAGCAACCGGGCCGGTTTCAGGCCAAGCAGTACATGGACTCCTACATCAATCCGCCCCAGGCGTTGGCCCGCGAGCGCGAACGTGTCCGACTGCAGCGCGCGCAGGAGGAGAATTTCCCCTCGCGGCCGGAGACCGACGTGATGCTGTTCCTGCTGGAGCACGCGCCGCTCAAGCCGTGGCAGGTCGACGTGTTGTCGATCATTCGCGACGAGGCGTATTACTTTGCTCCGCAGGGACAGACCAAGATCATGAATGAGGGCTGGGCCAGCTACTGGCACAGCACGATCATGACCAAGCGGCAGCTCGACCCGTCGGAAGTGATCCACTATTGCGATCATCACGCCGGCACGATGGCCAGTTCGCCAACGCAATTGAACCCCTACAAGCTGGGTTTGGAACTGTATCGCGATATCGAGGAACGCTGGAATAAGGGGCAATTCGGCAAGGAATACGACGAGTGCGACGATTTCCGCGCGCGTGAGACCTGGGACACCGGCGCCGGCGCGGGGCACGAGAAGATCTTCGAGGTGCGCCGCATTCACAACGACCTGACCTTCATCGACGAGTTTCTCACACTCGATTTCTGCCGCCGCTACAAGCTGTTCAAGTTCGGTTACAACCCCGGCAGCGACGCCTACGAGATCGAGAGCCGCGCCTTCCCGCAGGTCAAGCAGCAGTTGCTGTTCAGCCTGACCAATATGGGGCGACCGCGGATTCAGGTCCGCGACGCCAATTACAAGAACCGTGGCGAATTGTTTTTGGAGCACGCCTACAACGGCGTCGAATTGAAGCTCGATTACGCCCGCGACACGATGGCGAACTTGCACAAACTGTGGACTCGCCCGGTCCATGTCGAAACAATTCTCAATGACGAGAAGATATTGTTGTCTTACGACGGCGTCGAGCACACGGTCGAGTCGTTGGGCGAGTCGGAGACGACCGAGGAGGCGGAGGTCGAGACGTTTTAGTTTTTCCGGGCGTGTCGGATCGCGCTCACCAATCTGGCCGCACCTGCCGGCCGTAAGACGACGGATCGAACGAAGGAGGGGCCTGTTATGAGCTTGAAACAACGCTTAAGCGATGAACTGGACGTATGCGTCAACCAGTCGACCGGCGGCCTATTGCTGAGAGCCGCCCACGGTGCGCTCACGATGCAGGTGGACTTGGATTCGATCGAGACGGTCGGCTGCATGCTGAAGTCGATTACGATCGAATCGACCGATCTGGCCGACGCCTCGATCAAGCGGTTGCACGAGATTAGCGAATCGCTGACCAAGCGGATTAGCTATCTGATGGAACCACTGGCCGAGATCGAATGCGACGACCAGCGGTGTACCGTGCAACTCCGTAGCAACCCGCCGCAGCAAGAGGGGAACCGCCGCGCCTATTACGAACTGCTGGTCCAGCGCGGCGGGTTGGTCACGCTCACCCGCTACGAAAAGAGCAACGGCGCAGCCCGCACTGCGGTCCCCGCGCAACTGACCCGCGAAGTGCTGCTGCGGCTAGTCGGCGACATGGAAGCCGCGCTCGAATAAAGAAACCCGCAACACGTCAGCCGAGTGAAGTACATCTGGCAATTTAGCATGATACGGTCGGAACCAACCCTTCTCCCTCTGGGAGAAGGTGGCCGAAGGCCGGATGAGGGCGCGGCGCCATGGCGGTATGTCCCGAAAATATTCTTGGGGCAGCGAGGATTAGCAGCGCGCCCTCATCCGTCTGCTGCGCAGCCACCTTCTCCCAGAGGGAGAAGGGTTTTGCTTCAGTTACGGCAACGTAAACGAGCCGCTCCAGGCGAAACCGCCGACGTAGAGGCTGAAGGTGATGATCGCCAGCATGATCAGGCAGATCATCCGCTCCGACCCGCCGCCATGGAAGCCGACGCTAAGCAGCCCGCAGGTCAGCAGGATCGAACCGAGTACGAACAGCCATTCGCGCCAGTAAGCCCACATGGCGTTGTTCCGTTCGGCGTCGCGGGCGGCGATTTGCCAATTGCGCCAGGTGGTGCGTTCGGCCTCCTGCCGCGCCGCGGCCCGCTGCTCGGTTAGTTCGGCTTGTTGTTCGAGTAATTCGTCCAGCCGTTGGGCGTCTCGCTCGCTCGGCGCCTCCTGCTCGCGAATCGCCTCGATCCGGGCTTCCAGGGCCAGCCGCCGCGCTTCCCAGTCGTCGTTGAACTGATCGACCGCTGCGGCGCTCTTAGCCTTCATGCGGGCGACGCCGCGATTGCCGAGGCTGTCGAGTCCGCGGGCGAACACCACCAGAACGATGCCGACCATCAACAGCGGCACGCCAAACGTGCGAGCGAAGCCCGCGAAGTCGGTCGGCAGCAAGACCGCGGGCAGCCGGGGCGCCCGCTTGGAGGCAGCCCGAGCGGCGAGCGAGCGGTCCTCGTCGCGCACGTGCAGTGCGGCCGGAGGCGAGGCTTCCGGCGGAAACAGCCCAGTGAGTAGTTTGACGCGACGGGCCTCGGCCCAATCGCTCATCCCTTCGCTCCAAACCAGGTCGTCGGCGGCTAGCTCGCCCCGTTGGGCAAGCTGCCGCAACTGGTCGGAACTGGCCGGCCCAAGTTCCTTTCCGTCCTTACCGTAGAACCATTCCGTCTCGGCCATGGTGTCTCGTCTCGCGGAGAAATAGCAAAGGGTGCAAACCACTACGCTCAAGGTAACACTTCAGCCGTCTGCAGCACGCATGGCACGGTCGGAAGCAATCCTTCTCCCTTTGGGAGAAGGGTTTTGCTTCAGATGGCTGAAGTGTTACCGTTCCAGAATAACAGCCGCGCGAGGGGATTGCTACAGCGTAGCGGAACTAGCCTGTCATAACACATTAGAAATGACCCCTTGCGAACACAATAGAAATGTCCCCTC
>JBBDLY010000099.1:0-1364 GCA_040878585.1 Pirellulales bacterium | reverse complement strand
ATTGCAAGCTAGCCATTCAAACTCATTCACCAGCCAGACAAGCTGGCAGGGGTCTGGATCTGTGGGTAACGGCAAGTGCTTTCGCACGAGGTACCGAGGCCGCCAAACATCCGCTAGCCCCGTTTCGCGGGGCATTCCGCCGCATGGGCATTTGCCCTCGACCGGGTGCGTTTCCATTCCAGGGTAGCTCGCGCCCACTGCCGGTGCGCCATGTTGCGCCTGGCAGGGCTGCATTACAATGTGAGTCGTTCCAATTTTCGACGAAGGACATAGCTGATTGATGGCACATCGCTCGCTTTCAGCTCGTGTCAAGCAAGGAGATATCGATGTCGAACAGGACTTGGAAGCTTGTCGATGGCGCCGACAACACTTTTGTCGATTCACTCTCGCTCGCCGTGAATGATCTTGGCGGTCAGGGATCCGGCGCCCAAGTCCGCTTGCTGCGAACCGGACTCAGCGACGGCCTCCAGGCGGTGGAGCTTGACAGCGGCGCGTTTCGAGCGATCGTGCTGCCCGGCCGGGGGATGGGGGTCTGGAAAGGCTATTGCGGCGCGGACGAAGTCGGTTGGCAGTCGCCGGTGGCCGGGCCGGTGCATCCCAAGTACGTGCCGATCAGCGAACCCTCGGGGCTTGGCTGGCTGGACGGCTTCGACGAGCTGCTGGTCCGCTGCGGACTGGAGAGCAACGGCGCGCCGCAATTCGATCCAGCCGGCAAGCTGGAATATCCGCTGCACGGCCGCATCGCCAACCTGCCGGCGCAACGGGTCGAACTGGCGATCGACGGCGAATCGGGCGAGCTGCGGCTGACGGGCGAGGTCGACGAGTCGCGGTTCCACTTCCAAAAACTGCGGCTGCGGTCGACGCTCTCCATGCGGCCCGGCCAGCGCGGCTTCGACGTGGAGGACACGATTACCAACATCGGCGGCGCCCGGGCCGAGGCTCAAATGCTGTACCATATCAACTTCGGTGCGCCGGTCTGCCTGCCCGGCTCGAAGTTGCTGCTGGCGATCGATGAGATGTCCCCCCGCGACGGGACCGCCGCCGCCCGGCTGGAACAATGGGATACCTTCGCCGACGAGGAGGTCAACTCGGCCGAGCAGGTTTACTTCTGCAAGCTGTTGGCCAATTCGGAAGGCTGGAGCACGGCGATGGTTCGCAACGCGCACCAAACCAAGGGGGTGAGCGTCTCGTTCGACACGGCGACGTTGCCCTACTTCTCCGTCTGGAAAAACACCCCGATGCGGGCCGACGGCTACTGCGTGGGGCTGGAGCCGGCCACCAACTTTCCCAACACCAGGGGCCATGAAGCGGGGCAGGGGCGAGTGGTTTCTTTGGACGCCGGAGAGAGCGTATCGCTGAAGCTG
>JBBDLY010000098.1:0-1370 GCA_040878585.1 Pirellulales bacterium | reverse complement strand
CCCCCCCGCTTCGAGCTTGTATTATTTGCTGATTGTTTCATCCAGGTTCAAGATCACCGAGGCAACGTAGTACCACGCGGCCAACTCTTCCTCGGGCAATTGTTTGGCGCGAACCGCCGCTGGCAACGGCGCGGCCGAGACGAGTTGTTTGGCCTTGTTCGGTTCGGCTTGATGCCGTTTCAGTTGGTCCTCGTATAGCGCCACCAGATGCGCCGTTTCTTCTGGACGCGGCTGCCGCGCCACGGCCAACTGCAGGGCGTAGTCGACCCGCTGCTGTGGATTTGCTTCAGGCAGGTCGACCAGCAGCCGCGCCGCCAAGGCCAGCGCCGCTTCAATATAAACTTCGTCGTTGAGTAATGTTAGCGCTTGCAGCGGCGTGTTGGTGTTGGCTCGTTCGACTACGCAACTGGATCGGTCGGGCGCGTCGAAATTCACGAAACTCGGATACGGTGCGCTGCGACGCCAAATGACGTACAAGCCCCGCCGGTAGCGGTCGGTTCCTTCAGAGACCTTGTACGCATTGTCCACCTTGCCGGTCACGCGCCAGATTTTCGGCGGCTGCGGCGGCTTGACGGGCGGACCGCCCAACTCATGGTGCAATAGGCCGCTGACGGCCAGCGCGTTGTCGCGAATCATTTCCGCCGGCAGACGCATCCGAGGCCCACGAGCGTGCAGCCTGTTGAGGGCGTCGCGCTCACGAAGTTCCTTTCGATGCGCCGCGGATTGACGGTAGGTAGCGCTCATAACCAACTTCTTGTGGATGTGCTTCATGGAGTAGTCGTGCTCGCGAAACTCGACCGCCAGCCAATCGAGCAATTCGGGATGCGTCGGCCGGTCGCCTTGGGTGCCAAAGTCCTCTTCGGTGGCCACCAAGCCATCACCAAACAGTGCCGACCACCAGCGATTGACCGTCACACGAGCGAATAACGGATTGTCGTCGGCGGCGATCCACCGCGCCAGACCGAGCCGATTGGCCTGCGCATCGTTCGGCAGCGGATGGAGCGCCTCGAGCACACCGGGCGTCACTTCAATCCCCTTGCTCTCAAAGCTGCCGCGGCGCAGCAAATTGGTCATCCGCGGGCTGTCCAGCTCTCGCATGACCAGCGTCATGGCGCCTGGTAGACTTTCCAGCTTCTCTTCCATCTTGGCCATGCGGTCCCGCATTTCTTGCAACTCGGGTTGGGATTGCAGGTAGTGCTCCAACAGGCCGTTGCGTTGGGCTTCGGTTCGCATTTCGGCGGGGATGCGGAGCACCTCGACCACATGCGGCGGGTGCTTGGCGCTGGCGGCGGTCGATTCGTTGACCCAGAGGCGAAACCGCCCCAGAGTCCGCCGCTCGCCATAGTTTTGCACCAGTCGGAAGGTGAGTT
>JBBDLY010000097.1:0-1371 GCA_040878585.1 Pirellulales bacterium | reverse complement strand
CGGCGCGGCGGCCCTCGCAGGAATCGAATCTTTAGCTCCAGGGAATTTCATGAGCGAGCAACCTTTCGTCCATCTGCATTGTCATAGTCACTACAGCCTGCTGGACGGCGCCTCGCGGATCGACGAGCTGGTCGGGCAGGCCAAGAATCTCGGCATGAACGCCTTGGCACTGACTGACCATGGCAACCTGTACGGAGCGTTGGAGTTCTATCGCAAGTCCAAGGCCGCCGGGATCAACCCGATCCTTGGTTACGAGGCCTACATCGCCCCAGGCAAGCGGGGCGACCGCGACGGCGGCATGAAGGATAGCAACTACCATCTCACGCTGCTGGCCCAGAATCGCACCGGGTTTAAGAACCTGATCAAGCTAGCCAGCCGCGCCTACCTAGAAGGGTTTTACTTCAAGCCGCGGATCGACAAGGAAATTTTGCAGGCCCATAGCGAGGGCATCATCTGCCTCAGCGGCTGCGTCTCCAGCGAGTTGAATCGCATGCTGCTGCGCGGCGGCGGGGGCGACAAGGATCTGGCCGAGGTCCGCGACGTCGCCCACTGGTTTCACGACGTGTTCGGAGACCGCTACTACATCGAGATTCAAAACAATGGGCTGGAAATCCAGCAAATGGCGATGGCCGGCGCCCTGGGCATCGCCCGAGAAGTCGGCCTGCCGGTGGTGGCCACCAGCGACGCCCACTACGTCAACCGCGAGGATGCCGAGGCGCAGGACATTCTGCTGTGCATCAACACCGGCAAGTTCCGCACCGACGCCAAGCGGATGAAGATGGAGGGAGACGAGTTCTTTCTTCGCAGTCCGACCGACATGTACCAATGGTTCGCCGGTCACGAGGAGGCGGTCGCCCGCAGCCAGCAGATTGCCGATTCGGTCGACATCGACCTGGAACTCGGCAAGCGTTATTTCCCCGTTTACAAGCTCCCCGAGGGGAAGCAGGCGGGCGATTACCTCCGCGAGCTGTGCATTGAGGGACTCAAGGAGCGGTACGCCGGCAAGGCCGAGCGGATCGACTCCTCGGGCGAGTTGACGCCGATCGTAATGGATCGGCTCGATCGGGAGTTGCGGGTGATCGAAAAGCTCGGCTTTCCCAACTACTTTCTGATCGTGTGGGACTTTGTGGTCTACGCCCGCGAGCACGATATTCCGGCCACCGCCCGCGGCAGCGGCGTGGGGGCGTTGGTTTGCTACGCCTTGTACCTGAGCCACGTTTGTCCGCTGGAGTACGACCTGCTGTTCGAACGGTTCCTCGACGAGAGTCGGCTGGAAGCGCCCGATATCGACATCGACTTCTGCAAGGAACGCCGCGGCGATGTGATCCAATTCGTCAAGGAGAAGTACGGCTCGGAGAACGTCGCCCAGAT
>JBBDLY010000096.1:0-7444 GCA_040878585.1 Pirellulales bacterium | reverse complement strand
AGTGGCACCCGACAGAGCGCAAGGCAAGCGCAAAGCCGCCTGTGCCACCCCGCCGCAATGCAAGCGCAAAGCCGCCTGTGCCACCCCGCCGGAGGCTCACGACGGGCAGGCAAGACAACGGAAACGTCCAGGGAGAAAACGGGGACGGGGCCAGTTATTGACAAATTGGGCAATTCTCTTAGCATGCAGGGATGCCCAGAACTGCACGGGTCGCGCCCAGGTGAATGGTGTTTCACGTTCTCAATTGGGGCGTCGGCAGAAATCAATGTTCTTTGCGGACCAAGACTACCTGGCCTTTGAAGGCATCCTCGCCGCGGGACTGGAAAGGTACATACCAGGGGTAAGGGCTCTTTGTTTCGTTCGTCAGTATCACCCCGGCGCCGATACCCGCAGTCACCACCACCCCGCCGAGAGACTTTGTTGCATTACTTCCAAATGACTGTGAAGCAAGGAGAGTCGTAATCGACCGAAAGAATGAGAGATAAACCCGTGTATAAATGTATGGCGGTAACATTTACGATATACATGAGCCTATACACCGTGGGCCTTTTGCTTGGTCAGGAAGTAAGTGTAATGCGAGCTTCAATATCAGGCGGCAAGGAGAAGTACTATCAGTTGGCGTTTACGGATGTTTCGCCAGAAGACTTTGCGGCAACCGCACGAAAGGCTGAGGATATACCAGCGGAGGAAGTCAAGACGATTGCAGTCACATCCGATACAATGGATTTTGGCGATCTGACGCCACTGACGTCCTTTGTCAATTTAGCTGAATTGAAAATCCAGGGGCCGCGATTTTCACTCAAGGCAATTGGCGAAGTGCCACACGCGAATAAAATCGAGGTGTTGGAGCTTAGGTCGTTTGAAATCGTAGAAGATACCTACGATTTTTCAGAATTACCGAACCTGAAAATACTAGGGTTGTGGGGGTGTCGCGTGGATGTCACGCTTGCTGATAACTTGTTGGATTGCGAAAAGATCGAACGCCTTTATATTTACGATAGTAAAGTTGATCCCAGGCTTGTCGATGGGATTGAGAAAAATGAAAGGCTAAAGCACGCTTCATTTTACCGGTGCGAACCAATTGATTCGGATGGTATGGAAACCCGCACAAATATCCAATTTCGGCTAGATAGGCGCTGAAAGTCGCCGACGACCGATCCATTCGGTGGCATTAGGTCAAAACTCAACCGACGCTGTAATATCGGCGGGATGGCACTGTCGGTTTATGCCGTTGCCTTGCACTCTCTTCAGGGTGGCACTGGCAGCGAGCGGTAGCTCGCAGCCAGTGTGAACTACCAGATAGCTCTCGATACGAGAACGGCCACCCGTTGCTGAGAGACAAGCCGAGTTAGCACTTCCGCACTGGCAGCCCTTCGGGACTGCCAGTGGCACCCGACAGAGCGCAAGGCAAGTGCCAAGCCGCCTGTGCCACCCCGCCGGCCACCCGTATATACCGTTTTGCGCTCCTCGGAAACCGCCGCACTAGCAACCGTTGCCAGGTGAGTAAGTGCTTCTCTCGGTGTTGTTTACGTCTAGTGGGCGACACTGGACTCGAACCAGTGACCTCAGCCGTGTGAAAGCTGCGCTCTAACCAACTGAGCTAGCCGCCCGCGGGGACTCTTTTCGAGTATGTCACCGGAGTGCGGCTTGCGGTTCGCCGTGGCCGGGACTTTTGTACCATACTATTTTCGGCCCAAACGTCAAGATGGCGAGGCCCTGTTTGCGCCCGTGGTGGGCGTGGGCTGAAGCGATCCACCCCGGCCGTCGCCATCATTGCATCGCCGGAGGCGTCAGCTTCAAGGCCTGGTAGATGCGGGCGTCGAGCAGGCTTGCCGCCTCGAAGGCTGCGCCCGAAAAGTCGTGCTGCGAGCTATGGTCGCCCGGCACGGCCACGGCGAACGCTCCGCTGCGGACTGCCGCGCGGCAGCCGTTTTCGCTGTCTTCCAGCACCATCATTTCCCGCGGCTCGCGATTCAGCCGCGCCGCGGCGGTTTGATAAATTTCCGGATCGGGTTTGCCATGCACGACGTCCTCGGCCGAGAGGATAAACTCGAATCGCGACCCAAGCTCGAAACGGGACAGAATATCGGTCACGAAGCGGCGAGAGCTGCTGGTCGCCACCCCCTTGGGGATTTGGGCGGCTTCCAAGGCGTCCAACAGTTCCAGGCAACCGGGCATCGGCGCCAAATGAGAATCGAGCAGAGGGAGAAAAATGTCGGTCGATTCGCTGGTCAGCGAGTCGATCGTATCGCCATGCAGTTGATGGTAGTCGATCATGATCTGCAGCGAGACGTTGCCCGGCCGGCCCATCATCTGGTGCAGCAGGTCGTCGGTAAACTGCTTGCCGCGGCGGCGGCACAGTTCGCGGCCGACCTGGGGGTAAAGCAGTTCGGTATTGAACATCAGGCCGTCGAGATCGAACACAACGGCGGAAAGGTCAGGTGGCGTCGCCATCATCAAAGTGCCTTAGTAGTATGCAGTCTGTATCCCGTTTTGCGAATGACGAATGTCGAAGCCCGAATGACGAACGAAATCAGAATGTCGAATGAGGAGCTTCGTGGTGCAAGACGGTTCATATGCCTGGAACGGTGATTGTCGAGTTTCATCTGCGAGTATCCGCGTCATCTGCGGACAACCACGTTGGGGCGTCCGCAGATGACGCAGAAACACGCAGATAGTGTCAGTAGTTGCAATTTGGTAACACTTCAGCCGAGTGAAGTCATGCCAGTGACTGGACGAATTGGGTTAACTGCTCCAAGGACTGGCAAAAAGATTTGAGGGCAAAAATATGTGGGTCGCGTGGATCGCGCATTGAAAAGCAATCCCGATCTTGCCGATACGATGCACTTTTGTCTTCCGAATGGCTGAGGTCGGATGATGGCAGTTGGCAGCCAATATCCTTCATTTTTCTGCCCCAAAATCTTTTTGCCAGATTCTTCTGCCGTCCGAATACTTCAGATGGCTGAAGTGATACGCAATTTCTATCTATAGGCAAGAACTACTTCCGGGCAAAATAAGGTTCTTGGCCTGTGGCATTTCCGCATCCCACGCTATCTCCGTTTCCAGGAGCAACGATTTCAATTCGCCGAGTATCATGCTCGTCGCACCCCAGATGCGATGTCCCCCCGATTCGATGCAAGGCGCGGTAAATTGCAAACCTCGTCGCCGCTGCTGGATGCGTCCGAGACAGCGGTCGTCGAGCAAGTCGGCCAGCGGCAGCGCGACTAGGGCGGTCACTTCGTCGGGGCTGGGCCGCCATAGCGGTTCTTCCTCGCACCAGGCGACCCACGGCGTCACCCAAAAATTGCTCACCCACACATACAGCGGCGACAACCGGCCCAGCACCGTGACTTGCGATTCGGCAACGCCTAGCTCCTCTTCCAGTTCCCGCAGCGCCGCCTGACGGAGCGATTCGTCCTGCTCGACCATTCCGCCCGGCAGACAAATTTGGCCGCCGTGATGCGGCAGATTGCCGGGTCGTTGCGTGAGGATGATCTTCCACGTGCCGAGCTGCGGACCGCTCCGCTCGGGATAGAGCAACACCACCACGGCCGCCGCGCGGGCGTCGTGCGGCGGCGGGCCAGCGTGACGGCCGAAGTTCAATTCCGCCTCGAACTGTCGTTGCGCGTCGACGCCGGGCAACTCGCGTTGCAGTCGCGTGGCAAGCAGGTCAGGCAGCCTTCGATTGCCGCTGTTCTTCATAGCGTTGTCGTTCTTGATCGCGCAGCAGACGCCGTTTGATTTTGCCGCTGGTCGTTTTGGGAAGTGCTTCCACAAACTCTATTCTACGCGGATATTTGTACGGGGCCAGATTTTCCTTGACCCACTCGGCCAATGTCTGCCGCATGTCGTCGTCGGCGACGATGCTTTCACGGAGCACGACGAAGACCTTGACCACGGCCCCGCGGACGTCGTCAGGGCTTTCCACCGCCGCCGACTCCAGCACCGAGGGGTGTTCCGCCAGGCAGCTTTCCACCTCGAACGGCGAAATCCGGTAACCGGCCGCGTTGATCACGTCGTCGGCGCGGGCCCGGAACCAATAGCGGCCTTCGTCGTCTTGCTCGAGCACGTCACCCGAGTAGTACCATTCCCCGCGAAAGATCTCCGCCGTCTGCTCCGGTTTTCGCCAATACTCCTTCATCATGCCGGGATGCGAATCGCGCCGCAGGCAGAGCACCCCCGGCGAACCGGGCGGCACCGGCTGCATTTGCTCGTCCAGCAGGCGAATCTCGGTGCCAGGGCTGGGGCGTCCGCAACTGCCCGGCAATTGCGGCAGGCCCAGCATGTTGAAGCAATAGACCATGCACTCGCTCATGCCAATGCCGTCGAGCGGCTCGAAACCCATCGTCTTTTTGACCGAGGAAATCGTATCGGGCGGCAGCGGCTCGCCGGCGCTCACGCCATGCCGCAAGCTGGCAAAATGCTCCCGCCGGGCGTGTTCACTGGCAATCAACAGGCGATAGATCGTGGGCGTGGCCGTGAAGTTGGTGATGCCGTATTTCTGAAACAGGCGCAGCCAATCCTCGGCGCGAAAGCGGCCGTCGATCGGATGGTACAGCACCGTTTCGATCCCCGCCCGCATCGAGTACAGGAACGTGCTGGCCACCGGCAACAGCCAACCGACTTCGGCCGGACAGGCGCACACGTCGTGCGGTTGATAGTCGTGCCAATGCGCAATCAGCGGATCGTAGGAGATGGGATAGCGATGGTAATGCACGACCCCTTTGGGATCGCCCGTGGTTCCCGACGTGTAGGCGATGAAGGCGACGTCGTCATGGGCCGTATCGGCCGATTCGAACAGCGGATCTCCGCCGGAAAGCAACTCCCAGAAATCGAGTTCCCCGTCGTGGTGGGCCACGTCGCCATAGGCGACTGAAATAACATGAGCGACGCTGGGAGCGGTAGAGAGCGCTTCGCGCACTTCGCCCGCCAACGGCGTGGTGGTGATCACGGCGATCGCTTCGGAATCGCGCAAGCGGTAGGCAATCTCGGCGGCGCGAAACTGCGTGCTGGAGGGAATGAACACGGCGCCCAGTTTGGCGATTCCCAACGCCGCCAGGTAGAACTCCGCCAGGTTGGGCATCCGCAGCAACACCCGGTCGCCGCGGCGAACTCCCAGCCGCGACAGGGCACTGGCGAGGCGACTGCTCGCTTCGTCCATTTGACGGTATGTAAAGCTGCGCGTCTCGCCGGCGGAGTTCTCCCACCGCAGGCAGACCTTGTCGCCGAGTCCCGCCTCGACTTGCCCGCGGGTTAGCGCGCGGCCCAAGTTGTATCGATCGGGAATCGACGCCCACGGATCGGTTTCGCTCCAGAGTCTGTTGTAATCGAGTCCTTGACCATTCGTCATCGTGTCGACCTCCCTGTCGATGAATCTGCGATATCGTGATCGCGCGTGATTTTGCATCCCCTCGGCCGCCGTGCCGGGGTCGCATCCAGTGGTTTCAACTTATTCAATTGGCATCCGCCGCCATGCCAGGCGGCTCGGCGGGCGCCAACTGATAGATTGCATAGGAATCGTTACGATAAATGAGCGGCAATGCAAGACGAGGTTCCGCCTCGGTGAGCAAATAATGGGCTTGATAGCGGCCCCCCATGGCCCGCACCTGCTGCGGCGTCAGCTCGGTCAGCGACCGCCGCCAGCGGTTGCCGTCGCGGTGAATCGCCCGCACGCGGGTCCACCACTCGTCCGTGGAAGGCGCATCTTGCGGCATTTCCTTCCAATTCACTACTTCGGATCGGCCGGCGTACCACTTGAACGTCGAGTTGTGCATCGGGGTGAGAAACACCGAATCGGGATGGGTGTTGTCCGCGGCGGCCCGGCAAACGTCGACCCAATCGAGATACTGATCGTTCGTTTTCGCCAGCTTGGAATCCGCGGCCGAGATGATCGTGCCGTGCCGCAGGTAGAGCGCCTCGCCCAGATGCCAGCCCGCTAGCAACACCAGCAATGCTAGCACCGCCTGGGCGGTTCGTCGGTGCCGTCGCTGCTCGACTGCCAGCGCCTTACAGAGCAGCAGCGCGGTCCCCAGCGGAACCATCACGTCGGACAGGCGAAACAGGTAATATCGCAAAATGCCGGCGGCGGCCGACTCGTTTTCTCGGAACAGGATGGCGACGGCGAAACCGGCTAGCGAGATCAGCAAGCTGCCGACCACGAACAGGCTCAACCGCCGCGCGCGGCCCATTCGCCGCAGCCGCCAGGCCAACGCTCCGAAGAACAGGCTCATGCCGGCGAACCGCAGCCCGAACTCGCCGCCCACCGGCGTGGTGAATCTGCCGGCAAACCAGAACTTGCCAGGGTTCAAATGATGGTTCAGGCGATGGAACACCTGGATCCGCGCGGCGCGGTCGACGACTTCCGGCTCGGCGAGCGTGGTGGTGGTCAAGGCCGCCCACAAACCGGGCGCGGCCAGCAGCAGACCCAAGAACATGAAGGGAAAGACGTCCAGAAAGCGGGCCTGCTTGCGGCCGGCAACCAGCCAGCAAAATCCGGCGGCGATTACGCTCCAGCCGCCGACCAGCACATGTAGCGACGAGGCCGCGCCAAACCACAACCAGCAGGCGCGCCAGCGGCCTCGCACCAGCGCCGCCAGCCCCAGCAGCACCAGTCCGTAGGCGAATCCCTTCCCTTCAACGCCGCCGATCACCCATTCGCCGGCCATGTGGAACCGCACGTTGAGCAACACGAACAAGGCGGCCGTTAGCACCGAATAAAGCGGGCGTGGAATTAAGCCGCTGCTCAGCCGTTGCCAGCCGATCGCGATCAGCAGCCAGGTGAGCAAGCGGCCAACGACGGCCAAGGCTGGTAAATCAAGCCAATTAGAAAGCCAGCCGAATGTCCAATAAAAAACGAGATGGGCGTCGGCGGATTCAAGAAAAAAATCGTGCGGGCACCAATCGGGATTCCAATAGTGGGTGGCCTTGGCCAGATAGTTCGGTTCGTTGACCCCCGGCGTCAACACGCCCCCCTGGATGACGAACACCGCCAAGATCAGCACCACCTCGAGCACGGACCGCCAACACGAACCACGGAACGAGGCCACAGCCGGCGGCGGCGGCGGGTCCGCTTTGTCGATGCCTGGTGTGGGTTGCGCCATGAATACGTATCCGAAGGTACTTTCAGTAGTTCCAATTTTGAACTTGCGAACAACTTGACAACTTCAATAGTGGCGGCGCAAGCTGTCAGCGATCAGCGATCAGCGATCAGCCGTCAGCAACCAGGAACCGCGTTTTTCCTTGCTGATAGCTGATAGCTGACAGCTAACGATGTGCCCATCAATCAGCTAAGTCCTTCGTCGAAAATTGGAACTACTGACTTTGCGAGCAGTACAGCGTAACGCCGCGGGCGAGCCGAATCCAGATCGCTTTGCTCTTCTACGTCGTCTCGGTGCAGGAAGAGGCTTGTTCGCGTTGCTGGAGATCGAAGTGATTGCGGTTTGGA
>JBBDLY010000095.1:0-1382 GCA_040878585.1 Pirellulales bacterium | reverse complement strand
TCGGTCAACTCGATCGCCCGCAGCAGCCCGCGGGCTTTGTTTAAGGTTTCCTGATACTCCGTGGCCGGGACGCTGTCGGCTACGATGCCCGCGCCGGCTTGGATGTAGGCCTTGCCGTCGGCGATGACCAGCGTGCGTAGCGCAATGCAGGTGTCCATGTTGCCGCGGAAGTCGACGTAGCCGACCGCCCCGGCGTAGGGACCGCGACGGTGCGGTTCGACTTCGTCGATAATTTCCATCGCCCGCACCTTCGGTGCGCCGCTTACCGTTCCCGCCGGCAGGCAGGCGCGCAAGGCGTCGAAGGAGGTGCGCTCCGGCGTGAGCGTGCCGTTGACGTTGCTGGTGATGTGCATCACGTGGCTGTAGCGCTCGATGACCATCACGTCGCTGATTTCGACCGAGCCGTATTGCGCCACGCGACCGACGTCGTTGCGGCCCAGGTCGACCAGCATCACGTGCTCCGCCCGTTCCTTGGGATCGGCCAGCAGTTCTTCCGCCAGCGCGAGGTCTTCCTCCGGCGTCTTGCCGCGGGGGCGCGTGCCGGCCAGCGGCCGGACCGTGACCACCCGATCGAGTACGCGGACCATGATCTCCGGCGAACTGCCGACCAGCGTGACGTGCGGCGTGCGCAGATAAAACATAAAGGGGCTGGGATTCACCACTCTCAGCGTGCGGTAGACCTCAAACGGCGGCGCGGCAAGTTCCACTTCCAACCGTTGACTAATCACGACCTGAAAGATATCGCCGGCCCCAATGTACTCCACGCACTTTCGCACCGCCGCTTCGAAGTCCGCCTGCTTGAAGTTCGACTTAAACGGTATCGTCGGGTTGCCGGTCGTTTCGATATCGGTCGGCCGCAAGTCGCGGCACGGCTCGGAAAGTTTGTCGACCAAGGCGTCCACGCGTCGCCGGCCCTCCTGGTAGCTCGCCGCCAGGTCATCGTGATCGACGCGCACCGTGGCGATCACGTCGACCGTCTTGGTGATATGGTCGAACACGACCATGTGGTCGTAAAAGGCGAAGCTCAAGTCGGGCAACTGGCGGTCATCTTTCGGGGCGTTGGGCAACTTTTCGCTGTACCGCACCACGTCGTAGCCGGCATAGCCGACCGCGCCGGAGGTGAACGGCGGCAGCTCCGGCAGCGTGGCCGCGCGGACGTTGCTGACCAATTGCTCCAGTTCCAGCAGCGGGTCGACCGCCTCGAACTCCTGCGACTTTCCGTCGGAGACGACCACCACCTGCTTGCCGAACGCTTCGATTTCCAAGAAGGGATCGGCCGTAAGAAAACTGTACCGCCCCACCCGCTCGCCGCCGATGACACTCTCGAACAGGCACGAACATCGGCCAGAGTCGATGCGATGAAAGGCGGTGACCGGCGTCAG
>JBBDLY010000094.1:0-1383 GCA_040878585.1 Pirellulales bacterium | reverse complement strand
CTGAGCTATCCGGTACTCCAGTCGCTTGCGCCGCATTCCGCATTCCCCTCAAGTCCGAATTGTAGGCGCGTTGTAGCGAGAAAAGAACAGCCTGGAAGCCTTCGACTCCCCAGTTGTGGGCCAACATAAAGGCCCCGCACGGGCGCTGTCGCCAACCGGCCGATTGCCTTCTGCCGCATCCAGCCGAGACAGCCCGTTGCAGGCGTGCCCGCGCGAGACCTGGCCAGGGATGATTGCATTGTATTGCGTTTTGCAATACACTTTCAGAAGAGGGAGTGCGACCGCAATACCCGCCGGAGCTAACCGAATGACGAAGTCACAACAACTGATGGTGCGGCTCGACCAGGAAAGCAAGTCCTTTCTGACAAAGGCGGCCGAGCTACGCAAGGTGAGCATCAGCGACTATGTGCGCATGGTAACCGTGGCACAGGCCAGACGCGAGGTTTCCGCTGCCGAGCAAAGTACGATTGTGCTTTCTCCTGACGAGCAGTTGGAATTCTGGACTGCGCTGAACGCCGTCCCGAAACTCACCAAGCCGCAGCGTGATTTAGGACGAATCATGCGGGGCGAGTCATGAACGTCGTCGCACTGCCGAACGGCATGCGATGGGAGCGGCTGCGGCGCGACCAGCCGCGGCGAGAGTTCTCCTGCGGCGAACGGCAGGTCGATGCCTGGCTGCGGACGAAAGCCTGGCAACACCAGAAAAAGCACCTCTCCGTCACCAAGGTCTTGTTGGACGACAGCGAAAAGATCGTGGGTTACTACACGCTGGCGACGGGGCAAATCGATTTTGGCGACCTTCCTCCCCATCTTGCCAACAAACTACCGCGTCGCGCTTTGCCGGTGGCAGTTCTGGCGTGGTTGGGCGTATCCAGCAAGCATCAGGGACGGGGCATCGGCCGACTGCTCGTCGCGCAAGGGCTGCGCGATTGCTATGAGGCCGGCGAGACATTTGCCTTCGTGGCCGTGATTCTCGATTGCCTCAACGACGCTGCCAAAGCCTTCTACCAGCGATGGGATTTCAAGCAACTTCCAGGCCATCCGTATCGGCTCTTCGTAACCTATGCTCAACTTGAGGCAATGATGTCGGATGGAGGCACATGAGTGCCTACTACTGCGTGCTGGGAATGTTCATCTGCTTTGAGACCTCAGAGGCTGTGAAAAAATTGAATTGACGCAGGGCGTTGCCCCCGCAACATCAGCCGCACCGCGCTAGCGGCCGGTTGTTCGGCGCTAACCGGGGGCTAGCGCCCTCCGGCTGATGTTTAGTGCCGATTTTTTCACAGCCCCTGACCGTTGATTGCTGATTGCTGACCGCTGCCGTAAGCCCGAATTGTAGGCGCGTCCCGCGCAGAAAAAAACGGCCTGAAAGCGAAACTTGCT
>JBBDLY010000093.1:4040-7511 GCA_040878585.1 Pirellulales bacterium | reverse complement strand
AAGTACAAGCACAGCCCGCTGGCGACCTTGAAGAACAGCAAGCCCATGAAGACCATCATGAACCGCATCACCTTCTGTTGCAGCGCGGCTTGCTCGTCGGTCGGCGGCGGCATGAACATCTTCTGCTGCCAGATGAACAGCACGATGGTGATCAGCGGCAGCACGTTCAAATACGGGCCCAGCCAGCCGGTCGGCCCGGCCAGAAATGCCGGCAAAAACGGCTCCCAATACCACAGCATGTCGGGCGCGCCCAGGTTTCTGGCCCACGCGAAGTTTTCGCTAATGAGTGGTGCGTCGCGCAGTTCGATGTCGACCATCAAGGCGCGATACAAGCCAATGAAGATCGGCAACTGAATGAACATTGGCAGGCAGCCGGCCAGCGGATTGTAGTTGTGTTTGCGTTGCAGTTCCTGAATCGCCTTGCCGCGCTTCTCGTAGTCTTTCTTGTACTTCTCGGCGATCTTCTTCATCTCGGGTTGCAGCTCTTGCATCTTCTGCGCCCCGAGCGCCTGCTTGCGGCTGATCGGGAACATGCAGCCGCGGACCAGCACGGTCAACATAATGATCGCCAGGCCGTAATTGCCCACGAAGCCATAGAAAAAGTGCAGCACCTGCGACATCGGTCGGGCAAACAGCGCCCAAATTGGCCAGCCGTAATAGACCAGCTCCGACAGATTCTCTTGCGGCGCCGCCGGCGGCGCGTACTGGGTGAGCAGGCTGGGAATCTTGGGTCCGGCAAAAAGCACATAGTTGTGGGTTATCGCCTCGCCCGCCTCGATCGTCTTGGTCTCGCTAATCATCCGGCAAGTGACGTTCGACGTGTGGAACCGCCGCGCGTCGGGGAGTTCGCCGACCACGATTGCCTCCATCGAGGAGAGCCAGGTCTCGTCGGCCTGTTGCTTTTGCGGAATTAGCGCCGCCGCGAAGTATTGCGCGTCGATCGCGACCCAACTCAGCGGTTGGCCGCCCCAGGTGAGCGGTTCGCTGTCGCGGACCGATTTGGCGATGGTGGTGGCGGAGTATTGTCGCGGCGTTCGGGTAGAGTATTGCACCACGACGTCGCGGGCGCCCGAGCCGCCCATCCAGTTGCGACTGGTGCGGTAGCTGTACCACCAGCCTTCCATTGGCAGGCCGGTCGGCCCGTCAAACCGGTAGGCCAACGCCTGCGGCCGTTCGGCGATATTGCGCAGTTCGACCTCGACCGTCAGATGGTAGGCGGGCGAATCGACGGGGGCCGTTGTCGGATCGACCTCCGGCGGAAGTTCGGCAAGCGTGAACCTCTTAATGACCTGTACGCCCAAATCGGGGAGTTCGCGGGCCAGGGTGACGCTGGCCCCTTCGTTGTCGTCTTCGACAATCCACCAGGGAGAACGATACAGATCGACGCCGGGCAGTTCCGTCTCGTTGTCGGCGATCTTCCGGTCGCCGACGCGCTGCAACGTCAACAGCAGCGACAGCGGATCAGCATTCTCGGGATCGCCGCTGTCGAACGGCTCTTGCCGCAATTCGGGCCGCATCACTTCCAGCGGCCGGCGTGTGAGGGTCACGTTCAGCGGTGGAAGCCGCCGCCCGTCGCGATCGACGACGACTGCGACCACGTCGCCGGGCTGCTTGGCGCGCAAGGCCGCTTGCAACTCGCTCGGATTGGCAACCGCGACGCCGTCGAACTGGGTGACGACGTCGCCCGCTTCAAGGCCGGCCAATGCCGCCGGCGTGCCGGGGCCGACGATGCCGACCACGGCGCCCTTGCCTTCGGCGGCGGAAAGTGCAAGGTGGCCCCAATAGCCGCTGCGGTCCTCGATGTCGCGGTATTGACGGCTTTTCAGTTCCGCCCGCTCGATGGCCGCGCCGTCGCGGTTGATGGTAACCAACATGCGAAACGGGCTGTCCGGCGCCAGCGAACCGAGTTGCACGCGGCGCGGCTGCTCGTCGCGAATCTCCAACCCACGCGGGCGTCCCTCCGGCAGCGGCGCGGCCTCGATGCCCGGCTGAGTCGGATCAACCTCCGCTGGGTCGTCGGCCGATTGGTCGTCATCCGCGGGCTTGTCGTCCGGCTGGCGGTCGTCGTGCGCATCGGCCGGAGGATCGACGCCGTCGGCGACCTCGGCCGCTTCGTCTTTTGGCGGCGGCGGCTCCGGCGGGAAGAGCACGCCCATCAGCAGCGTATAGCCGATGAAAATCGTGCAGGCGACCAGCGCAAAATTGAGAAATCGCTTATCCACGAAGGAAGCATCCTTGGTTTATGGGTTTGTGGTCGCGGTCCGCTGGATGGACCTTTCCGCGTCGCGACCGGACGTCGCACCGGAGGTTCGCTTGCGTCGCGGGATGCGCCGGTTCGCTTTATCGTCCTTCGCGAAGCCGGTCGCCGAGAAAATCATCCAACTCGGGGATGTTGTAGATCTTGTTGATCGTCTTGTCCTTGTCGTATTCCACGCGACGGAATCGCACGACGCTGTCCTCTATCACAACATAGCACGGCCGCCAGTCGCCGTCCCGGGGCTGACCCACCGAACCGACGTTGACCATGATCTTTTCTTCCGTGTCGAGCCGATACTCGTGGTTCGTCTCTTCGGGACTGAAAAACCGCAATTCCTCGGTAAACACACCCGGCACATGTGTGTGCCCCTGAAAACAAGACTTTTCAATCAGACTGAATATCTTCTCCATCTTTCGTTGATTGTAGATGTCTTCGGGAAACACGTACTCATTCAGCGGAATCCGCGCCGAGCCATGCACGAACAACCGCTGCTCTTCACGCGTCGTGCGGGGCAGCATGCCGAGGAAGTCCCAGCGATCAGCCTGCTCCTTGGCATTGGCTCCGGTCGGATTCTCCAACTGCTCGCGAGTCCAAAAAATCGCCCGCTCGGCGCCGGAGTTGAATCCTTCGGGATCGAACAGCGCCCCTTGATCATGATTGCCCAGGATGCAGGCCTGGCAATGCTTTCGCACCAGGTCGATGCACTCGCACGGGTTGGGACCGTAGCCTATGATATCTCCCAGGCAATACACCTCGGAGATATCCTGTTCTCGAATATCCGCCAGCACGGCCTGGAGGGCTTCCAGGTTGCTGTGGATGTCGCTGATCAAAGCTCGCTTCACGCTCGGCTACCTTTTAACATCACAACCAACGGTCACCCAGACGTCATGAACTGGCAGACGAAATGCTGGGACAAGCCAACGCCAGCGCGCCGCGCGAGCGCGTAAACCCGCAGTGTACGGCGGGGTTAAGCGATGGTCAACCCACGCAGGGCGCGTCCCGGCGACGCCTTACCCTGGCGGATCGGTTGGAATTCAGGAAAATAACCTGCTATGCGTATGATTTGCTTGGAAACGACCGATCGCCAAGGCTCGGTTGCCCTCTACTTAGCCGAAAAGTTAGTGGCGGAACACGCCTTGGCCGGGCCGCAACGTACCGCCCAGAGCTTTGCTCCGGCAATGCGGCAACTCGTGCGAGATGCGGGCTGGTCGTTC
>JBBDLY010000093.1:0-3940 GCA_040878585.1 Pirellulales bacterium | reverse complement strand
AATAGAATTTGCCGCCGGCCGCCGCGACGATCCATTCCAACTGACGCCGAACTACTATCGCCTCAGCGCGGCGGAAGAGAAACGGGCAGCCAGCGAATCGTAAGGGACGGCACTCCCAGGTGGGGCCGTTACCCAAAGATGTCCTCGAGCGCGAGTCGTAGAGAACCTAGCATCGTCGACGCGATCTGGTCGTGGCGCCGCAGAAGCTGTTCTTGACGGTAGCCGTTTCCCGCAGGCTCGCTGTAGTGGGTGATGGTTTCTCGCTGGACGTCAATCAGCCACACTTCGGGTATGCCCGCCGAGGCGTAGCGTGGAACTTTCTCTTCGCGATCATATTCCAGAGACTTTTCGGCGACCTCCACCAGCAGCAATACATCCGCTGGCAGGGGATGCGAGTGTGCGTAATAATCGTCGCGCATCGACAACACGGCAATGTCCGGTTGCGGCTCCGAGAAGTCGCTGAGTTGAATCGGGTCTTTGACGCTTACAATTGCAAGGCCAGCGACTTGGCGGCTTAACATGGCATTCAGCCGCTTAACGATCGCGGCATGCCGCGGTCCGATGGGACTCATGGCGCGCACCTCGCCGTCTATTAGTTCGACACGATCGTCTTGGCCGAAAATACCCGCCTCCGCCATGCGCGCGAAGTCCGCCACGGTAAACTGCCAACGGGGAACCTGGACTACCATGAATCGTCGCCAAACAAGCAATGAACTGAAGTAAGAGATCCCTATTCGTTTATTTTACAACCTCAGCGGTCTGAAGCAAAACCGCGCGATCCATTGCTGCTTCAGTCGGCTGAAGTGTTACGTTTATCTTGCCACATCAGCCGTTCGCATCATTTGAATTCTGGCGTCGACTGCTAAGCTTGGCTCAATTCCTCCAGCGCTGCCGCAAACGCACCGTAGGCGCCTTCGTCGAATAATACGAAGTATACGTGATTCGGAAACGTGTGTTTGCTCTCTTCCAGAAAGGCAATCGCCGTGCCAAGCGCGATGCGCGCCGCCAGGTCGATTGGATAGCGATACGCTCCAGTGCTCATCGCCGGCAGGGCGATGCTGTTGCAGTCATGCTCCATCGCCAGTTCCAGCGACTTGCGATAAGCGTTTGCCAATAGGTCAGGCTCGCTGCGCCGCCCGCCGTTCCACACCGGGCCTACTGCATGGATCACATAATGCGCCGGCAGGTCGCCGGCCGCAGTAAGCACGGCGCTGCCAGTGGGGCAGCCGTCCGGAAACTGCTCGGCAGTTTCTTCCATGATGCTCGGCCCGCCGCGTCGATGGATCGCCCCGTCGACCCCGCCCCCGCCGCCGAGCTGGCTATTGGCCGCGTTCACGATGGCGTCGACCTGCTGCTCCGTGATGTCGCCCAGCACCAATTCGATGAATTTGTCGTCGATCGATACGCGCATGCCAGTCCCTCCCTCTCGATGTTCGCTGTGCACCCTTTATCTCGATTTTAACGAATACGATGCGAACGTCTCCAGGGCATGCTAAACTGAACCAAGGGTCAGGTTTCAGGAAACGATGTTTGTCCTCCCTGACCCCTGAACCCTGAACCCTGAACCCTATCCATTTGAGATGGCCATGCTTCGCTATATTCTCACGTCAATCTGTCTCTTGCTGTTCGCCCTTGGCGGTCTGGACGCCGTCTGTGCCACGACGCTTTACGTCGACAACATGCGGGGAGACGACCGTTTCGACGGTCTGAGCGAGCGCAACGCCGGCGGCGCGCAGGGGCCGGTCCGCACCATCGATCGGGCGCTGCGGATTGCCAGCCATGGCGACCGCGTGGTGATCGCCAATACGGGTGAACCGTATCGGGAGAGCATCTCGCTGTATGGCAACCGCAACAGCGGCCATCCCGAACTGCCGTTTCTAATCGAAGGCAACGGAGCCATTCTCGACGGCGCTGCGCCAATCGATCATCGCGCCTGGCGGCACGTTCGCGGTAATCTGTTTCGCTTTCGGCCCACGGCTATTTCCTACCAGCAGCTTTACAGCGATGGCGTTCCGCTGGAGAAGATCGACGTCGATCCTGCGAGGCCGCTGATTCCGCAGTTGAAGCCGGGCCAATGGTGCGTATTGGGTGACCACATCTATCTGCTGGTCGACGACGGCCGGCTGCCGATCGATTACGCCCTCTCTCATACGGCCCGACAAACGGGCGTGACGATCTACTCGGTGCGCAACGTGATCGTAACCGACCTGGTGGTGCAGGGCTTTCGACTCGATGGCGTTAACGTCCACGACCTGTCGCGCGACGTGCTGCTCAGCGGAATCACCGCGCGGGGCAACGCCCGTAGCGGCGTCTCGGTGGGAGGCAGCTCGCACGCCCGGTTGGCCGGCAGCGTAATCGGCGACAACGGCGCGGCGCAGGTTCGCACGGAGGAATACGGACTGCTCGAAGTGATCGAGACCGAGCTGATCGATAACACCGCTCCCAAGTGGCGCGTCGACGGCGGACGGCTCATCATCGATGACAAGCCGGTCAGCCCTGCGCCGTCCCCATAGGCGACAACAGCGATACGTTCATTGCAGCGTCGCTTCTTCGCCGGGCATGCTGAGCTGTTCAGCTTCTTCGACCTGTTCTTCCAGGTGTTCGGCCTGTTCGATCACGCCGCTCATTTCTCGCCGACTGAGCAGGTAGACGACCGCCCCGATGGCTGCAATGGTAACGGTAATTGCGCGATACGTCAGCGCGACCAGCAGGCCAAGCCCGGCCGCGCCGAGCAGGCGATATAGTTCTTCGGTCACAAATTCAAACGCCCCCAGTCCCCCGCCGGGCAAGGGGATCGCGCCGCTGACCAGCGCCAGAGGGATGATGATGAAGTGGGCGACCAGGCCGGGCGCCTGCTCGGGCAGACCTTGAGCGATGCAGTAAAACGCGAATACGTTGCCGCAGTGGGCGATCATCGAGACGACGATCGACAGATACAACACTCGCCGCCGTTGCCGGTAGACGTAGACGGCGTCGACCAGTTTTCCCACCAACAATCCCACCTTGGGCAATCGGCGGAGCCGGCGCATCGGTCGGCTGTCATGCCAGCCGGGCAGCAGGAGTACGAACATCCCAACGGCCAGCAAGGCCGTGAAGCCGAGCGTGATGCGGCCGAACTCGACGATATCCGGGCCAAACTGCGATAGGTCGGTCAGCAAGATGGCCCCGCTGGCCACGATGAACAGTGCCAGCATCCCCAGCACGCGGTCGACGACGATCGAGGCGACCGCCTCGGTCCGTTTGCCCGGTTGCTCGCGGGCGATGAACACCGCCTTGAAAAAGTCGCCGCCGACAGAGCCGAGCGAGACTAGGTTAAGCAGGTAGCCCAAGAACCCCAGCCGGAAGGCGTCACGAATGCTAAACGGCATGTCCAGTGCCCGCACCAGCCAGTACCACCGCACAATGGTAATAACGACCGAAGTGAAAATCGCACACCAGGCAACAGCCAGATAGCCCCAATGTTTGGGTTTATCCCATAGATTGTCGAAAGTTTCCGGGTCGTCAGTCAGCACCCGATGCACCAGGACGGCGAGAATCGTCACGGAAACGGCGAGTTTCAACAGGTTGAGAAGTGTCTTTTTCAAGCCAGGCGACAGGTAGAAAAGGTGCGGCGGGATGACATATCATAGCAAAAACGGCGACACACCGGGCGATCGCGATCCGCAACGCCAGCCGCGAACCTCCCGGGCGGCGGCGGCATCCTACCATTAACCCTAGCCAACGAGGGAGATTGACAGTAGAAATAGAGTTGGTAAATTTCTCTGTCCAAGGCGTCCTGCGTTGACGATAATGAATATTCGCAATACTCGGCCGTAGCGGCCGTTTGACGGATAAAGAGGAACTAGCCCGAAAGTCGAAGCTTCACGGGGGATTAGCTCAGTTGGGAGAGCGTCTGGCTGGCAGCCAGAAGGTCATCGGTTCGAGTCCGTTATCCTCCACT
>JBBDLY010000092.1:0-1384 GCA_040878585.1 Pirellulales bacterium | reverse complement strand
TCCCATTGGCCGACGCCTGGACGGGCGACAACAACGACCCGTGGGGCGGACGCTGGAGCGTCGAGGAATACTCTTCCAGCGGCGGGCAGACTCGCACCACCGACATCCAGGGCAACCGGGGCCGGATGCAGTTTAGCACCAACAGCGAAGCGGCCGAGGTCGTGAGCTACCTCACCATCAGCCCGGCCCAAGACGTCGACGTGCGGGTGCAGTTCGAGGTGGACGACGCCACGGAACGGTTCGGCCTGGTGGCCCGCGGTTCGTTTAGCGGCGACACGGAGTTCGGCAACGATGCGGACGATACGTACCTGGCAGCCGACGTCGGCAATGGGGAAGTCCGGTTGCGCCGCGTGGACGCCGGTACGAGCAGCAGTCTGACGACCGCCGGCAGCTACACGTTATCCACGAGCACCAAGTACTGGCTGCGGCTGTGGGTCGAGACGGCCGACGATGAGACCCGGCTGAAGGTCAAGGTCTGGGCCGACAGCGCCAGTGAGCCGGACGCCTGGACGTTGACGGCCACCGATACGGACGTCAGTCAGCTCTCAGCCGGTCATGTGGGCCTGTACTTCGCGGCCCCCTCGACCGTCTCGACGGCCACCTTCCTGGTGGACGAGGTCTTGGCCGTGGTCGGCGACTTGCCGGCCGCGCCGTCGGCCATGGTCGCCAGGGCGGTCTCCGACAGCCGGATTGACGCCAGTTGGATTGACGAGTCGAACTACGAGTCGGGCTTCGCGCTGGACGGCTCCAATGACGGCAGCAGTTGGACGCAACTGGGCGTCTCGGGTGAAGGGGAAGTCAACTACGGCGAAGCGGGGCTTGCAGAGAACACCACCCGGCACTACCGGGTGCGCAGCCTCAATGACGCCATTCGCGCCGATGCGTGGACCGGCACCAACAACGACCCGTGGGATCCGCGGTGGCAGGTCGAGGAGTATTCGGCTACCGGCGGGCAGACCCGAGACCTCGACATCCAGAGCAACCGGGGCGAAGTGAGCTTTACCACCAACAGTGAAGCCACGGAGATCGTCGCCTATCAGACGGTCTCTCGGGCCGAGGATGTGAATCTCTTGGCGCAGTTCGAGTTGGACGACACCACGGAACGGTTCGGCCTGGTCGCCCGCGGCGACTTCGGCGCGCCGACCACGTTCGGCAATGGTTCCAGCGATACGTATCTCGTGGCCGACGCTGGCAACGGCCAAGTTCGGCTACGAAGAGTCGATGCCGGTACATCCAGTGATCTGACGACCGCCGGCAGCGTCTCGCTGTCGACCAGTACCAAATATTGGATTCGCTTGCTGGTGGTGACCAACGCCGGTGATACCGACTTGAAGGTCAAGGTGTGGGAAGACGGCGATCCGGAACCGGGAAGCTGGGATCTCGA
>JBBDLY010000091.1:3795-7542 GCA_040878585.1 Pirellulales bacterium | reverse complement strand
GGCGATGCGACCACGGAACCGGCTCGAATCGCCGTTCGTTTCGCCTCGCAGGGCAAGGCGCGCACCGTCTGGACGCAGCCGGTCTTGTGGCGCGAGATGCGCACCTGGGCCTATGGCCGCAAGGTGTTCTTCGTGCGGTTCAGCTATCTGGTGCTGTTCGCGCTGGCCGCGTTCGCCTTGCACGCTTCGGAGCTGAACACCGATGCGATCGCGCTGGTCATGGTGCCCCTGTTCTTGCTGAGCTTTGTCTTGATCAACGCCCAGGCGGTGACCTCGCTCTCGACCGAACGCGACGCCAAAACGCTCGACTTGTTGCTGGTTACCGACATCTCGCCGCGGGAGTTCGTGCTGGGCAAATTGGCTGGCGTGTTCTACAACACCAAGGAGATGGTCCTGTTGCCACTGTTGCTGACGGTCTATCTGGCGTGGATCGGACGCCTCGGCGGCGAGCATCTGGCCTACCTGCTGATTGTGCTGCTCGTGATGAACCTGTTCGTCGCCATGCTGGGCGTGCATGCGGGATTGATCCACGCCAACAGCCGGACCTCGATCGGGGCCAGCCTGGGGACTGTGTTCTTCCTGTTTCTCGGCATCGCCACCTGCATGAGAATCATGGTCGCCTTCAGCGACTCGTTTCAGTTTCAACTAATGCCGTTCGCGATGGTCATGCTGGGCGGGGGCGTGGGGCTGTTCGTCTCGCTCGGCGCGCGGAACGCCTCCAGCGCGATCTTTTTGGCGTCGTTTATCTGCCCGTTCGCCACTTTTTATGCGATTACCAGTTACTTGTTGGGCAACTACGGCTTCGCGTTCATGGTCACGGTGGCTACGTATAGTTTCGCGACGGTTGCGATGCTGGTGCCGGCCATCGGTGAGTTCGACGTCGCCAGTGGCCGCACCAGTGACGCGGGAGAATAACGCCAGTGGACGTGCTGTTCGGTGAAATCACTTGGCTGGCCGCAATGGGATTGCTGATCCTCGCTTCGGCTTTTTTCTCGTCGAGCGAGGCAGCCATGTTCCTGTTGACGCCGCACGATCAGCGGCGGTTGGCCCGCGGCAATCACGCCCAGCGAACCGCCGCGCGGCTGCTGAAAACGCCCGATCAATTGCTCAGCACAATCCTGTTCTGCAACCTGATCATCAACGTGACTTACTTTACGTTCAGTTCGATCATCAGCTTGCGTCTGCAAACCTCGGGCGAGACGACCGTCGCCGCCGTGTTCGGCGTCGGCTCGTTGATCGTGATCATCCTGCTGGCGGAACTGCTGCCAAAGGCGATCGCGGTGTTGCGTCCGCAATTGCTTGCCTCGCTGGCCAGTCTGCCGCTGAGCGCGGCGATTCGATTGTTCCAACCGGTGCTGCCGATCTTTGCCCGACTGAATCTGCTGTCGCAACGACTCGTGTGGCCGAGCTTTCGTCCTGAGCCGTATTTGGAAGTCGGCGATCTGGAAAGGGCGGTCGATATCTCCACCTCCGACGCCGAAATGGTCGAGCAAGAGAAGATCGTGCTGCAGAACATTCTCGCGCTGACCGAAACGCGGGTCGACGAGCTGATGCGGCCGCGGATGCGGTTCTTGCTGTTTCATCCCCCCGTATCGCTCGCCGATCTAGAGGGCCAGATGACTCCCAGCGGTTACGTGCTGATCACCGAACCGGACAGCGACGAAGTCGCGCTGGCGCTGCCGCTGAAAACGATGTCGCACGTGCCGGCCGAGAATCTCGAAGCGCTGGCCGATCCGGTCGTTTACGTCCCCTGGTGTACCTCGGTGGGGCGCGTGCTCGAACAAATGCGCGAAACCGACCGCCAGGTCGCCGCGGTGGTCAATGAATTCGGTGAAACGATCGGCATTCTCACCTACCACGACATCCTGCGGGCAATCTTTGGCGAGGGGGAAACTCGCAGCGAGCGATTGCTCAATCTGGCGGACATCACAGCAACCGACGACGATGGCTGGCACGCCTCGGGCATGGTGACTGTGCGCAGTTTGGCGAATGTCGTCGGCGAGGAGCTGCCCGAAACGCACAGCGTGACGTTGGCCGGCGTCATTCATGAAGTGCTCGGCCGCATGCCGCAAGTCGGAGACGCGGGCGTGTGGGGGCCACTGGCGTTTGAAGTTTCCGAAACCTTTGAACGGGGCAAGCTCTCGGTACGGCTTCATAGGGTCACTAGCCGGGAGAGTCCCGAATGATCGCCATCATTGTGCTATTTTTCGTAGCGCTGTTTCTGAGCGCCTTTTTCAGCGGCAGCGAAACCGGCTTCTACCGCGTCCCCCGGGTGCGGCTGCTGCTCGATGCGCTCGGCGGTAGCTATCTGGCCCGAGGACTGTTGTGGCTGACCAATCATCCGTCGCTGTTCGTCGCGACCACGCTGATCGGCAACAATTTGGCCAACTATCTCACCTCGCTGGCGATCGTGCTGTTCATGGCGCGAGTGCTTCCCGGCGGAGGGGAGGCGGCCGAAATCGCCGCGCCGATTATCTTCGCCCCGATCCTGTTTCTCTACGGCGAGCTGTTTCCCAAGAACCTATTCTTCTACGCTCCCTATCGCCTGTTGCGGGCCGCGGCGCCGGCATTTTTCGTCTTCACCGTGCTGTTCTTTCCACTGAGCATCGTGTTGTGGGCGTTCAGTTATTTGTTGGAACTCGCTTTGGGAAACTCGCCGCAGAAGGTGCAACGCACGCTGGCGCGGCAAGAACTGAAGCAGGTACTGGAGGAAGGCCACGAAGCGGGCGTGCTGCGGCCGGCCCAGCGGCAGTTGGCGCAAGGTTTGTTCGCGGTCGCCAATCAACGCGTGAGCGAATTCCTCATTCCGCCGGGGCGGTTCGTGCGCGTCCCCTCGACCGCCACGCGACGCGAAGCGTTGCGGCTGGCCAAGCGGCACCGCGTGAGCAACCTACCGGTGGAGGACGCTGCCAATCCGCCGAAGCTACTTGGCTACGTGAACGTCGCCGAATTGTCGCTCCAGCAGGGTGACGCCTTGGCTCCGATCCGCCCGCTAATGGCGATCCCGCAAGTCGAGTCACACATTACCGCCTTAATGGCTATGCAAGCTGAGGAGGAGATCCTCGCTCAATTGGTAAACCGTCAGGGCCGTGGCGTCGGCATTATCAATGTCGACGATTTGCGCAAGCCGCTGTTGAATGGCGGCGGGTAAATCATGCGGCAGCGCAAAGTTGCGCAGTCCCGCCCATTGCCGCTCTTGGCCGACGGCCAAGCTTGCCGCAACGCCCCTGGAAGTGGAGCGTGTGGACAATGACACGGGCTGAAGGCCAATCTCACGCTATTTGCGGTAGCCGAGGCTCTTCATCACCGACAGCATTTCTTCGTAGGTGATAAAGCGGCGACGGTGCTGGAGCTTGTAGCCGTCGATGGCAATCGCCAACTCGCGGGCCTCCGGCGAGAGATCGTCGTGGCTGTTGGCGAACTGCCGCCGCTCGCGGCCCGGCAGGTGGTCGACCGCATGCGGATTCCGCCGATCCGTAAAATCGCTGGTCTCGATCTGTCCCGGCACAGTTTCTGTCAACATTTGCATCATGGTTCCACTCCCAAGTCCGACGCCCTATTGCGTCCGACAACCCTACGTTGCGCCCCGCCGGCGGTCAAACCGCCCAGCACGCCCACCACGATCGTTGTCGTCGCGCAGCGCAACTGTAGCGGTTATGCGGGCTAGGGTGCGCCCAGGGGCCAGTCATCGACTAGGACTTCTCCATCGGTTTGACTCCCAAGTAGGTCAGGCATTCCTGCCTGACC
>JBBDLY010000091.1:0-3695 GCA_040878585.1 Pirellulales bacterium | reverse complement strand
GTAGGTCAGGCATTCCTGCCTGACCGAAAAACCAAACAGATCTGGGTGCGAAGGAAAGCCGGTTTGCCAGTTGGTTGTTCGCGCCGTCGGCACGCGCAACACGTGCTTTTCTGCGGTACCATGAGAGCGTCAACACATTGCACACAACTTCATCCTTTTCAGGATACCACCTCCTGAAGAGTTTGAATCCGTGTATTGCTTTTCTGGCGATTAGTAGTCTGATGGCAATGCGTGTCCGAGCAGAACACGCTGGACAGCCCAAGCAAGTGAGAAGGCAAGCGAACCATGCAGCACGTCGACCACCAAGAAGGCGCCCAGCCGACGCAGCGACCCGTGATTGAGCGGCTCCCCCAGACCAGCCCGGCGGATGAATACAACCAGGCTCTGGTCCGGCATGTGCATCCGACCGATTGGGCCAACCCGACACCCAGCGGTCGCTACAATCTGGTGGTCATCGGGGCCGGGACGGCGGGGCTGGTGACCGCCGCCGGCGCCGCTGGGATGGGCGCCAAGGTTGCCTTGATCGAGCGCGACATGATGGGGGGCGACTGCCTTAACGTCGGCTGCGTTCCCTCCAAGGCGATCATCCGCGCCGCTCGGGCCGCCGCCGCGGTTCGCAAAGGGAAGGAATTCGGATTGAAGCCGCCGCCTGAGGCGCCGGTCGACTTCGCCGCCGTCATGCAACGGATGCGGCGCCTGCGGGCAGGCATCAGCCCGCATGACTCGGCCGCACGGTTTCGCGACTTGGGCGTTGACGTCTACTTCGGACAAGCGCAGTTCGTCGACTCGAACACCATCGACGTGGGCGGCAAGAAGCTGCGGTTCAAGCGGGCCGTGATCGCCACTGGGGCGCGGGCGGCGGCTCCTCCGATCCCCGGCTTAAGCGATGTCGACTACCTGACCAACGAAACCTTGTTCTCGCTGACCGAGCTTCCCCGGCGCCTGGGCGTCATCGGCGCCGGGCCGATCGGCTGCGAAATGGCGCAGGCCTTTGCCGAACTCGGCGCTGAGGTGCTGCTGGTCGAAGCCCAACATGGCATCCTGCCCCGCGAGGATCGCGACGCTGCCGAAATTGTACAGCGGTCGATCGTCGACTCCGGCGTGACTCTGCTCTGTTGCGGGAAGCAATTGCAAATCAATCAAACTGACGGCATCCGGCTGTCCGTCGAATCGCAGGGGAAGGTCTATGATGAGCCGGTCGATCAACTGCTGGTCTCGGCCGGCCGGGCGCCGAACGTCGAGAATCTGAACCTGGAGGCGGTCGGCGTCGAGTTCGATAAACGGGGCGTCAAAGTCAACGACCGCATGCAGACGACCAATCCGATGATCTACGCCGCCGGCGACGTTTGCTCCCCTTATCAGTTTACGCACGCCGCCGACTTCATGGCCCGCATCGTGATTCAGAACGCGCTGTTTCTGGGGCGGAAGAAGTCGTCATCCCTGGTGATGCCCTGGTGTACGTATACTTCGCCCGAAATCGCTCATGTCGGCCTGTACGAACACCAAGCCCAGGAACAAGGCATCAAAGTCGACACCTTTGTGCAGCAGATGCGTGACGTGGACCGGGCGATTCTCGACGGAGAAGACGAGGGCTTCGTCAAGGTCCACGTCAAACGGGGAACCGACAAGATCGTAGGCGCCACCATCGTCGCCAGCGGCGCCGGCGAGATGATTTCGGAGATCACACTGGCGATGACGCACGGTCTGGGCTTGGCCAAAATCGGCGGCACGATCCACCCCTATCCGACCCAGACCGAGGCGATTCGCAAGCTTGGCGATCAATACAACCGCACGCGGTTGACGCCGCTGGTGAAGAAGCTGTTCAATAAATGGCTGGCGTGGACGCGGTGACCGCGAGTATCACCTGGTACGAAAGAGGAGGAAAGGCAATGTTCTCGTTAGCAAGATATTGTGGACCAGTGATGGTTATGTTGGCAATTTGTCCGTGGGGTTTTGCGGAACCTGGTTTTCCTGAAAACGTATATCTCAACCGGGGTTTTTTCCATCTGGCGGAATTCAGTAAAGACGGAACGCTCTTGCTCACCGCGTCGGGATCGAGCAAGCCCGTTGCTCAACTCTGGAAGCTTGAAACTGGAGAGCTTATGCAACAGTTCAAGGGCCATGAGGCAATGATTCACAGTATTTGCTTTAGTCCAGATGAGTTGCACGTTCTAACCGCTGCGGGCAATCCAGGCGTAGTGGGGCCGCATGATGCTTCGGCACGTGCGTGGGATGTCGCGACCGGAGAAGAAAAGATCGCGCTCAAGACAGGTCGCAACCTTGTTGCATATGCGCAGTATTCTGCTGATGGAGAGAAGATACTTACAGTCTCTCGCGACTTCACTGGATCAAGGGGCGACGTTGCGACTATTTGGAATGCAGAAACGCAGCAACGACTTATCGACGTCAACATATCGGTGTATTCAAGGACGATGCGAATGAATGAACCTGCAAGATTAAGTCCCGATGGCGCATTCTTGCTGGGCCTGGATTCAGATGGCGTTCAGTTGAAACTATGGAATGCGATGACTGGAGACGTCTTATGGACGGTCGGTGGCGTCGCACGGAAAGGAAAAGAGGATATTGAAGCAAGAGGTTTCGGCGCACTTCAATTCAATCGGGACGGAACACAAGTTCTCGCAGCATGTAGCGACCACACGGTAAAGATATGGGAGGTCCAAACAGGACGATTGCGTCAGGTTCTTGCAGGACACGAAAAGAAGATATCCTCCGCACAGTTTGTATTTGCGATGGATAAGGTTGTGACGGCGTCGGAGGATGGCACTTGCCGTCTCTGGGAACTTGGTGCAGAACGGCCGCAAAGGCATTTCCTGCATCAGGGCCCAGTCGCCGGATTAGCAATGAGTAAGGACGGCAAGCGGATGGCGACGACGTGGCGCAAGAAAAGAGACGACGGAGCTAACGAATGGTACATGACTCAATGGGACACTGACAATGGAGTCCAGTTGAAGCAATTGTCGGTACCCTCCTTTCGCGGCCTCGTGATGTACAGCCCTGATAGCGAGAAGGCGATAACGAATCGGAAAGCGACCGGAACGATCATCCTTGACGCCAAGACTGGATCGAATATCCGGACTTTGTCATCAGAGAAAGAATGAACCACACATGCTAGTTCGACAGCGCCACTCCGGTATCCTGGTACTGCTTTGGCTTAAGAGCAATAGCTCGTTGGCAATGCGAACTCCACGGCGTCCAGTTCGCTGCTCGGCAAGGCGAGCGGTGGCGCACGATTGAAGGGCTCGAGGTCCGGCTTTGACGGTCGTGAAGTAAATCATCTCAACGCCCGGTAGCATCTACTTTGAAAGGTAAACACTCGTGCACTTCACTTTATTGCGGCAAGGCAATCCGCTCTCGCAATCCCAGCGGCAGCGGGAGATTCTCGACGATGCCTCCACCGAGCGACATCCGACGTTCGCCCAAGTTGTCACTCAACACGAGTGCCGGCCCTTGCATGCCACGGGCATCGAGGTTCTGCAGATCAACGTCGGCAAGCTGTGCAATCAGACCTGCACGCACTGCCACGTCGACGCCGGACCGGATCGCCGCGAGAGTATGTCGCGCGAGACGGCCGAAGCGGTGATTCGGGTATTGGAGCAAACCGACATCCCCACGCTCGACATCACCGGCGGAGCGCCGGAGATGAACCCCAACTTCCGCTGGCTCGTCGAGCAAGC
>JBBDLY010000090.1:1339-7554 GCA_040878585.1 Pirellulales bacterium | reverse complement strand
AATTGGAACAAAGCACTAGCCTGCCAAACTGGTTCACCCGCCAGACGAGCTGGCGGGGGTCTTAATTGTGGGTAACGGCAAGGGGCAAGCGCCAGGGATCAGGTTTCAGGCAAATGGTGGGGGACGTTTGAGGGTGGCGGCTGTATAATTCACCGTAGCTGGCGCCCGGGGGCTTCAGGCGCTCTTTACGGCTTGACGGCTAGCGGAGAAAATAGGCGTCATCCTTCGCGCGTCCCATGACGCGGCTCGGAGCTGGCGCCGCGGCAGTGAGTCTGCGCCCGCTCGGGACGTTCAATTGCGCGCGGAGACCCGAACAGAGACTCAAAACAGATCCCCTGGGCGTCGCGGGAGCGAACCCGTTCGCAACCCCCCGCGCCCCAATCGCCAATCACAACCGAAGCAACACCCCCGCCGGGAGTTCCCACTAGATGGCTGAACTGGAAGTAGTACCACACGGGCCGGACGTCGATCCGGCCGAAACGGCCGAATGGCTCGAGTCGCTCAACTACGTGCTGCAAAGCAAAGGCCCCGAGCGGGTCAAGTATTTGCTTAGCGTGCTCGACGAGCGGGCGCATCGCGAAGGGGTCGATCTCCCCTTCACGGCCAACACGCCGTACATTAATTCGATTCCCTTCGACGAACAGCCGGCCTATCCTGGCAATCGCGAGACCGAGCGCCGTATCAAGAGCATCATCCGCTGGAACGCCATGGCGATGGTCGTGCGGGCGAACAAGAACTTCGAAGGTATCGGCGGGCATATCTCCACCTTTGCCTCCAGCGCCACGCTGCTGGAAGTCGGCTTCAACCATTTCTTCAAAGGCCCCGGCGACAATCACTCGGGCGACCGCATTTACTTTCAGGGGCACGCCTCGCCCGGTCCCTACGCGCGGGCCTTTGTCGAAGGGCGGCTGGAAGAGTCGCACCTGGAGCACTTCCGGCGCGAACTGCCGCGCGGCCAGGGGTTGTCGAGCTATCCGCATCCCTGGCTGATGCCGAACTTTTGGGAGTATCCGACCGTGTCGATGGGCTTGGCCCCGATCATGTCGATCTACCAGGCCCGCTTCAACCGCTACATGCAAGACCGCGGCATCAAGGACACCAACGGCTGCCGCGTGTGGGCCTACTTGGGCGACGGCGAGACGGACGAGCCGGAAACGCTCGGCGCGATCACGCTCGCCTCGCGCGAGCAGCTCGACAACCTGACCTGGGTCATCAACTGCAACTTGCAGCGGCTCGACGGCCCGGTCCGCGGCAACGGCAAGATCATCCAGGAACTGGAAGCGATTTTCCGCGGCGCCGGCTGGAACGTGATCAAGGTGATTTGGGGTTCCGACTGGGATCGGCTGCTCGCCAAGGATCACGAGGGGCTGCTCGCCAAGCGGATGATGGAGGCGGTCGACGGCGAGTTCCAGAAGTATGTCGTCTCCGACGGGGCGTATATTCGCGAGCATTTCTTCGGCAAGTATCCCGAACTGCTCGACATGGTCGCGCATTTGTCCGACGAACAACTCGAAAAGATGAACCGCGGCGGCCACGATCCGGCCAAGGTGTACGCCGCCTATCTGCGCGCGACCACGCTCAACAACGGCAAGCCGACGGTGATTCTGGCCAAGACCATTAAGGGCTACGGTCTGGGCGAGGGGGGCGAGGGACGCAACGTCACGCACAATCAGAAGAAGCTCAACGAAGACGAGCTGCGCGAGTTCCGCAGCCGCTTCGGCATTCCGATTTCCGACGAGGAAGTCGCCAAGGCGCCGTTCTACAAGCCGCAGGAAGACTCCGACGAAATGCAGTATCTGCAAGCTCGTCGCAAGAAACTCGGCGGCTACATTCCGCAGCGGATCGTCGACGACGAAATCCGCCTGAAGACGCCTTCGATCGAGGAATACCAGGAGTTCCTCGGCGGCAGCAAGGGGAAGGACATGAGCACCACGATGGGCTTTGTCCGCTTGCTGACCAAGCTGCTCCGCGATAAGGAAATCGGCCAGCGGATCGTGCCGATCGTGCCCGACGAGTCGCGCACTTTCGGCATGGAGGGGTTGTTCCGCCAGTGCGGCATCTACGCCCACGCCGGCCAGCTTTACGAGCCGGTCGACCGCAAGGACTTGCTGTACTACAAGGAAGCCAAGGACGGGCAGATTCTGGAAGAAGGCATTACCGAGGCCGGTTCGATGGCCAGCTTCATCGCCGCCGGCACCAGCTACAGCGCGCACGGCGTGCCGATGATTCCGTTCTTCATCTACTACTCGATGTTCGGCTTCCAGCGGATCGGCGATCTGATCTGGTGCGCCGCCGACGCCCGGGCGCGCGGCTTTTTGATCGGCGGCACCGCCGGCCGCACCACGCTCAACGGCGAAGGCCTCCAGCACCAGGACGGACACAGCCTGCTCAATGCCATCGCCTTCCCCACCGTCAAGAGCTACGATCCGGCCTACGCCTACGAGATCGCCCACATCGTGATGGCCGGCATGAAGCGGATGTACCACGACAACGAAGATTGCATGTACTACATTACGGCCGAGAACGAAAACTACATCCATCCGGAAATGCCGGAAGGCGTTGAGGAGGGCATCCTCCGCGGCATCTACCGCTTCAACAGCGAGGACGTCGGTGGCGATTGGGTGCAGTTGTTCGGCAGCGGGGCGATTCTCAACGGCGCGTTGGAAGCGCAGAAGATGCTGGCTGCCGACTACGGCGTCTCCAGCAGCGTGTGGAGCGTGACCAGCTACAATGAACTGGCGCGGGAGTGCCAATCGAACGACCGCTGGAACCGCCTACATCCAACCGAAACGCCCAAGAAGAGCTTTCTGGAAGAACAATTGGCCGGCCACGAGGGACCGTTCATCGCGGCCAGCGATTACGTCAAGGCGCATTCGCATCAGGTTTCGCCGTGGGTGCCCGGCGGGCTGTACTGCCTGGGAACCGACGGCATGGGCCGCAGCGAAACCCGGCCCGCCCTGCGGCGGCACTTCGAGGTCGACGCGGCCAGCATCGTGATCGCCGCGTTGTACCAATTGGCCCGGCAAGGCAAACGATCGATGGAAGACGTCGCCAAGGCCATCAAGCAGCTCGACTACGACCCCGAAAAAATCAACCCGCTGTACGCGTAGAAGGTGTCAGGTTTCAGGTTTCAGGTTTCAGGAACTTGATCCAGCGGCGGTGCAGGCGACGCGCCGTTTTCCTGACCCCTGATCCCTGACTCCTGAAACCTTGACCAATCTGAAATCTGAAATCCGAAATCAAAAGCATGGCCACAGAAGTTAAAGTACCGGAACTCGGCGACGGCATCTCCTCGGGCGACGTGTTGTCGGTGCTCGTCTCCGAAGGGGACCAGATCGAAGTCGATCAGGACATCGTCGAGTTGGAAACCGACAAGGCGGTCGCGCCGGTCCCCAGCACAGTGGCCGGCAAAGTGGTCAAGATACTCGTCAAGCAAGGCGAATCGGTGTCGATCGGCGCTACGCTGATCGAAGTCGAAGGGGCCGAGGCCAAGGACGAATCGGACGATACGCAAGACGACGACGCTGAAACCGCCGAGGCCGAGCAAGCCGAAGAGGCCGAGCAAGAATCGCCCGAAGAAGACGAGGCGGACGCCGACGACTCAGACGACACCGACGCGGAAAACGAAGACGAGGACGAGGACGAGGACGCCGCGAACGGCGAGGAACAAGACGTCGTCGTACCGGAACTGGGCGACGGCATCGAAGGGGGCGACGTGCTCAACGTGCTGGTCGGCGAAGGGGACGAGATCGACGTCGAGCAGGGCGTCATCGAACTGGAAACCGACAAGGCGGTGGCCGAAGTCCCCAGCACGGTGCGGGGCAAGGTCACGGCGATCCACGTCAAAGCGGGAGAATCGGTCAAGGTCGGCGGCAAGCTGATTACCGTCGCCGGCGCCGCCGCCAAGCAAGGACAAGCAGATAAGAAGAAGAAAGCGAACAAGGCGGAACCGAAGAAGAAGGAAAAGAAAGAGCCGAAGAAAGAGGCCAAACAAGAGCCGCCGAAGAAACAACCGCAGGCCAAACCGGCCGCCGACGAAGCGAAACAGAAGAAGCCGGCCAAGTCCGCGCCGGCGACCGCCAAGGCCGATCGGGGCGACGGCGACTCCAACGGCCAAACCGCGCCGGCCGGCCCGGCGGTGCGCCGTTTCGCTCGCGAGTTGGGGATCGATCTGGCGACGGTTCAAGGCACCGGCCCCCATGGGCGGATCACCAAGGACGACGTGCGGGCGTCGGTTCGCCAATTGACCAAGGCCGCCGCCAGCCAAGAGACCGCCACCCGACCGGCGCCGCGCGACGCCGGCCTGTCGCAAGCCAAGCCCCCCAGCGCCGCGGCCGACGTGGACAAGTGGGGTCCGGTCCGCCGCGAGCGGCTGACCAAGATCCGCAAGACGATCGCGGCCAAGATGGTCGAGTCGTCCACTACGATTCCACACCTGACCAACTTCGACGACGCCGACGTGACCGAATTGGAAAAGATTCGCCAGGCATCCAAGGAAGACTACGCCGCCAGCGGCGTCAAGTTGACCACCATGCCGTTTGTGATCAAGGCGGTCGCCAGCGCGCTGTCGCGGCATCCGGTCGTCAACGCCTCGCTCGACCTGGAGAGCGGCGAGGTGATCTACAAGGACTACGTCAACATCGGCATCGCCGTCGACACCGACCGCGGGTTGGTGGTGCCCTGCTTGCGAAACGTCGATCAATTGGGCATCCCGCAAATCGCCCATGGACTTTCGCGAATCGCCGACATGGCCCGCGACGCCAACTTCGCCATCGAGGACCTGCGCGGCGGCACGTTTACCATCAGCAACTTGGGCGCGATCGGCGGCACCTACAGCACGCCGATCATCAACGCTCCGGAAGTGGCCATCCTGCTGGTCGGCCGTTCGCGGATGCTGCCAATGGTCGTCGACGGCGAAATCGAACCCCGGCTGGTAATGCCGTTGAGCCTCTCCTACGACCACCGCCTGGTAGACGGCGCCGCGGCGGCGCGGTTCTTGAACGATGTGAAAGGCTATTTGCAAGCACCGGGGCGGTTGTTGCTGGCACCGTAGGATGATTTCGGATTTAGGACTTCAGATTTCAGAAGGGCGATGTCGTGCTGTTTCCGGATTCGATTGAGTCCCGTTAGGGACGGCATCACGTAGCCTGGGACGTGAGTCCCAGGGCACAAGTCCATTGCCTTTGTCGGCCGAGGAAGCCGTGTGGCGAACTATCGGAGCTTGACCGAGGCCGAAAGTTGCCGTGCGTTGCCTCGGGTTGATGCGGCCTCGGCGATGCCCCGGGCGAGGTTGCGCCGCTCACTCGGCCGATTCCATGCACAACATTGGCACCTGGGGTTCCGGCTCGCTTGCTTCGCTCGCGTGCCTCCACCCCAGGCTACGTGCTGTCGCCGCTCCGCGGCTGATTTGGAATCTGCGATTCCGGTAACAAGGTGCGCACTATAAATCGAGGAGAAATGATGTCACAAGACCCCGCCCAAGCCGTTCAGGCCTATTTCACCGAGCATCCGCGGGGGATGACGTTGGTGGCCGCCCGCGAGCTTGGCGTGCCCGAGGCCGATGTGTTGCGGCACATGCCGATTGGCGGCGTGCGGGAGTTGGACTGCGCCAACGTGAGCGCGATGATCGAGCGGCTGGCCGAGTTCGGTCGGGTGCATGTGATCGTCTCCAACGGTTCGACCACTATCGAGTCGCACGGCGAGTTCGGCAACTTCTCCACCTGGGGCGGGTTCTTCAACGTGCAGACCAAATCGCTCGACATGCACATCAAGCACGAGCAGATCACCGCGGTGTTCGCCGTGGAGAAGCCGGGCCACCTTGACGGCGTCTCCACGCTGAGCGTGCAGTTCTACGACGACCGCGGCGGCAGCTCGTTCAAGGTGTTCCTCACCTTCGGCAACAAGGCGCCCAGCGACGAACTGCGTGGCAAGTGGGAAGCCTATTGCGAAGAATTTGCGGCTGGCGGCTGAGTTCGCGTCGTGGGGGAGGCTGCCAGCCTCCCCAGGCCGAAGCTGACCGCGCGCGGCAACGATGGCGCACCGCGATTTTCGCCAAGTATTCACCGCCAACAGCGAATAGCCTGTATCGCATCGTTTGCTCTCCATCGTGCGATACTGGTAAACTGATCATTGTCCCGCAAGGGACAGCGGCTCGCCATTCTGTAAGACGGCCCTCCGAGGCCGTCTCACGAGAAACTATGTTTCGAGGAGTATCC
>JBBDLY010000090.1:0-1239 GCA_040878585.1 Pirellulales bacterium | reverse complement strand
TGTAAGACGGCCCTCCGAGGCCGTCTCACGAGAAACTATGTTTCGAGGAGTATCCCAGTGGAGAGAGCGTTGCGGCGGGGCAAAACTTCTTCGCACCCATGGACTCCTCGGAACAGCGTTCCTCGTAAACGGCCTCGGAGGGCCGTTTTACATTGATGGCCTCGGTAGCGCCGTTTTACTTCCCATTGCCACTCGCCATAGAATCATGCGCCTACTTGTTGCTTGTTCCAATTGCCGCCGCCAATTCGACGCCAGCGGGCTGGACGTCGGCGAGCGATTTGCTTGTGGCTGCGGCACGATGGTCGACGTGGAGGCCCCAGTCGGCCACGACGCGGCCGTGGTGCGGTGCAGCAGCTGCGGTGCGCCTCGCGAGGCAGGCAGCGCGAACTGCGCCTCCTGCGAGTCGGACTTCACCATCCACGAGCGCGACCTGCACACGGTATGTCCCGCCTGCTTCGCGCGGGTAAGCGATCGGGCGAAGTTCTGCCATCATTGCGGCGGGCATCTAGCGCCGGAGCAGTTGGCCGGCGACAAGTCGGCGTTGGTCTGCCCCGCCTGCGACGAGACGGCCCATCTCCGCGGACGCAGTTTGGGTTCCGCGGAGATCCACGTAATGGAGTGCGGACGGTGCGCGGGCTTCTGGCTCGGCACGGCGACGTTCGACCGCCTGATCGACGACGCCAATCGCAACGCTTTGCCGGCCAACACCCCCGGCGCAGCCGCCAAGCGGCAGGCCGCCTCGCAGCGGCCGAGCGAAGGCGAGTGGCGCTACCGCCGCTGTCCAGTCTGCGACGACCTGATGCCGCGCCGCAACTTTGCCAGCCGCAGCGGCATCATCGTCGACCTGTGCCGCGATCACGGCGTGTGGTTCGACATCGAGGAACTGCCGCGGTTGCTGGCCTGGGTCCGCGCCGGCGGCCTGCAGATCGCCTCCGCCAATCATCCCGCCAAATCACTCCGTCGACGCAGCAGCGGCGCGAGCCGGGGTATACGTCGCGGTTCGCTCAGCGGCGGCAGGCAGAGTTTCGGTAATGCCGACGGCGACGGTTTTTCCGACAGCCTGCTGGAGATCGGGCTGGATTCGCTCGCCTCGGCCTTGGCTGGTTTTCTCGGCAGGTAATGGCAAGTTATCATTAGGAAATGGATATTGCTGTAGCCGACTGAAGCGAACCCCTTCTCCCTCGGAGGTCGTGCAGCTTTTAAGTTGTTGTTTTGTCGGGTTTTAGTGAATCTCGTTCA
>JBBDLY010000089.1:0-1390 GCA_040878585.1 Pirellulales bacterium | reverse complement strand
CAGCCGGCGAGTTAGGGACGATCCCTTACGCAGTCGCCGCGCGCGGTGTGTGAGGGGGAGGCCGCCGCCCGGCGTGAAAGGACGCCTCTATCGTAGATCGCCACGACGAATCGCTCAAGCTGGAGCATGACCCCCAATCTAAAATCCGCCGTCCACAATCCGCAATTACATGGTCAGCGTATAGACCTCCGGTCCGGCGTGTTCGGTGACCACTTCGCCGAAGAAGGTGAAGGCGTTGGCGTCGTAGATGGTGACCGGCAGGATTTGGCCGATCTGCCGCTGATTGCCGTCGAACACGACGATATGATCCCACCGTGTGCGGCCGGTCAGTTGCATGTGCGGGCCTGTCTCGCCCCGTTTGACGGCGTTTTTGCTGGGGCCTTCGACCAGGATCTCCACGTCGCGGCCAATCCACTGCTGGCCGTCCTGCTCGCTGATCGCATTTTGCACGGCCAGCAGTTCGTTGTTGCGACGCTTCTTGACTGCTTCGGGTATGTCGTCCTCGAACAGCTCCGCACCGCGGGTGCCGGGCCGTTCGCTGTACTTGAAGATGAAGCTGTTCTTGAAACGACATTCCTCGACCAGGCGGACGGTATCTTGGAACTGCTGCTCCGTCTCGCCGCAGAAGCCGACGATGAAGTCGCTGGTCACGGTGGCGTCGGGCACGATGGCGTGAATGCGGGCCATCATGTCGCGGTACTGCTCGACGGTGTAGCCCCGCTTCATCCGCTTCAATACGTCGTTGTTGCCGTGCTGCGCCGGCACGTGCAGATAATGCGACATCTTGGGCAGATCGCGCAACGCTTCCAGCACGTCGTCGGTCATGTCGCGAGGATAGTTGGTCACGAACTTGATGCGGTCGACGCCCGGTATCTCGTGCAGCCGATGCAGCAGATCGGAAAAGCGGGTCGTTTGTCCGTCCGTTGTGTAGCGGTAGCTGTTGACGGTTTGCCCTAGCAGCGTAATCTCGCGGCACCCTTCGTCGGCGAGTTGACGGCACTCGAATTCGATTTCCGCCGGCGGGCGGCTTTGTTCCGGCCCGCGCACCTTCGGCACGATGCAGTAAGTGCAAAATTTGTCGCAGCCGATCATGATCCGCACATACGCCTGAAACGGCGTGGGACGCATCTCGGGATTGCGCAGCGGGTCGTAGCTCTCGAAGCTGTCGGCGACCGTATGCCGGTTGCCCGCGGTGCGGTCGAGGCTGACCTCCAACTGTTGCCCGGCGCCGCCACGGGCGCGTTCGATCAGGTCGGGCACCTGGTGCAATTGTCCCGGCCCGACTACCAGGTCGACATACGGGGCGCGCTCGAACACCGTCCGCTGATGATTCTGAGCCATGCAGCCGAGTACGCCGATCACCTTCTCCGGATTATTCGTCTTGGCGTGC
>JBBDLY010000088.1:0-1393 GCA_040878585.1 Pirellulales bacterium | reverse complement strand
CCCCCGCGATCCGATCTTGTTCTCGTTGCTGTCGACGCTGCTCGGCGGCGATCTGCTCGGCTTCCTCGGCGCGGGCCTCTGCTTCCTCGACGATCGCGTCGACCTGCTCGGCCGTGTAACCGCCCATTTCCATCAGCACGTCCGGCTCAATCACGGAGAGATCGTCATACGACATGTAACCCTCGGAGACGAGCGCTCCGGCCACGTCGTCGCTGACGCCCTTCAAGCTGGAGAAGCCCGTCACCGCGCGGTCGATTTGCTCGTCGAGTTCCTCGCGGGTCATGATCTCAATGTCCCAGCCGACCAGCTTGCTCGCCAGGCGAACGTTCTGCCCGCGGCGGCCGATAGCCAGCGAGAGCTGATCCTCGCGGACCAACACGATTGCCCGGCCAAGCATCTGGCAAAGGATCACATCCTCGACCTCGGCCGGCTGCAGTGCGTTGGGGACGAGCACTTGCAGGTCGTCGCTCCAGCGAACGATGTCGATCCGCTCGCCAGCCAATTCGTCCACGATGTTCTTGATGCGATTGCCTCGCACGCCGACGCAGGCGCCCACGCAGTCGACCCTGGGGTCAAAGCTGCTCACGGCCACTTTGCTGCGATAGCCCGGCTCGCGGGCGATCGCTTTGACCTCGATCACTCCTTCGGCGATTTCCGGAATCTCCTGCTCGAACAACCGCTGCACCAACTGGGGGCGAATGCGGCTAAGGATGATCTTTACCCGAGACCCGTCCTTCTTGACGTCGAACACGGTGGTCCGCACGCGTTCGTTGGCATGGTGGGTCTCGCCGGGAATCTGCTCGCTGCGGGGGAGCAGGGCTTCGACGTTTGGCAACTCGACGGTCGCCATGCGTCCTTCGTTGCGCTTGATATTTCCGCTGACCATTTGATTTCGCATTTCGTCGTACTCTTCGTACAACGCGTCCCGCTCCGCTTCGCGGATCTTCTGGATGATCACCTGCTTGGCGGTCTGCGCTCCGATGCGGCCGACGGTCTCTTCCGAATCGAGCGGCGCCCCGTTGTGGGTGCCGCTGATCGTGCCGTCTTCGCGGTCGATGGCAACGACAATATCTTCCTCATCTCCATAATGCTTTTTAGCCGCGGAGATGAGCGCTTGCTCGATCGCATCAAAAACGATCTCTTTATCGATATTTTTATCGCGGTGAATCGCATCCACGATCCGCAGCACTTCCGACGCATTCATGCTCTGGCGTACCTGCTCCGCTCTCGTGCGGTAACCGAATTGGGCCGCTCCTGCCGAGCGAAACCCTTGGGGAATCATACTTTACTGTTAGCTGTAATCGGTTAAGTCTAGCCGTCTAGCAGAAGGGTGTCAAGCGACCCAAACGCCGATGAAAACGCCATTTACGGGATGCGAAGGCCGCAGCGACTT
>JBBDLY010000087.1:0-1394 GCA_040878585.1 Pirellulales bacterium | reverse complement strand
CGATGGAACAAGCGATGCCGCCGGCCGACGCCCTGGAATCCGCGGCGCCGACGGTCGTTACGGAACCAACCGCCATAACCACCGAAGACGCCCTTCTGCCACCAGCGGCTGGCGACATGACCGCGGGGTTGGCCGGCTCGCGGAGCTTCGTGGCGCTGCTGATCGCGCTGATCGCGGCGGTCACCTGCACGTTCGGTAATCTGGCCGCTTTCGGACAGACGAACATCAAACGGCTGTTGGCCTACTCGACCATCGCGCACGCCGGTTACATGATGATGCCGGTTTCGGCCGCCTTGGTGCTGCTGGCCAGCGATCCGTCCGCCGCCACCAAGGCGATCTCCACGATGGTGCTCTACCTGACGATTTACCTGTTCATGAACCTGGGGGCGTTTGCCATCGTGGCCTTCCTCCGCAACCAGATGTTCAGCGAAGAAATTGCCGACTACGCCGGCCTGATCCGCACTTCGCCGGGCGTGGTGGTCTGCTTCACGGCGATTCTGTTCAGCTTAGTCGGCATCCCGCCGCTGGCCGGCTTCCTCGGCAAGTTCGCCATCTTCGAGGCGTTGGTCGAGGCGAACTTGATGTGGTTGTTGGTCGTCGCCGGTATTAACACGGCGATCAGCTTGTACTACTATCTGCGGGTGGCCAAGGTGATGATCATGGACGAAGAACCGGACACTCGCGGCCCGATCCACTTCCCGATGCTGTCGCTCTCCGGCGCCTACGTGGCGCTGGTTACCGCGCCAGTGCTGCTGCTGATCTTCAACTGGAACGGCCTCAACGAATGGGCACGTGCCGCCTGCTCGCAATTGCTGCAATAAGAGTGAAGCTGTTAGCGATCAGCCTTCAGCAATAACAAATAACAAATAAGCAATCCGCAATTCGCAATATCAATGCTCGACGCCCTAAACCAACTCCTGCAACTCCACTACCGCTCGCTGCCGATGTACCTGCGGCACGCTGAGCCGTGGGCGCGCGAGGGGAGCGACGAGCGGATTGCCGCGGTGCGAGACATCCTGGCCGACCATGAGCGGATCGCTTCGATCTGCGCCGACTGGATCCAGCGTCGCGGCGGCCTGATCGAGTTGGGTGAATTTTCCATGGAGTTCACCGATCTGCACGACCTGTCGCTCGACTTTCTTCTGCGCGAATTGATCGTCTACCAGCGGCAGTTGATCGAGGAGATCAAGTCGCTGCTGCCGGCACTATCGACCGACCCGCCGGTCCATTCGCTGGCCCAAGAGGCGCTGGGCGCCGCCCGCGGCCATTTGCAAAACCTGGAAGAGATTCAGCGGGAGAAAGCCGCCGCATAAAGTGTCACGGCTCACTCGGCCAGGGCTTTAAGGGTCTGCCAGGACAGTTGGAACAGGAGGAAACGAAGAAAACGGAGAAAT
>JBBDLY010000086.1:3502-7599 GCA_040878585.1 Pirellulales bacterium | reverse complement strand
GGCGCGGCGACGGATGGTTACGGCAAGCAGCTCGATTGAGCCGCCCCGCGCGGATGCCATGGGGAGATCACGGCGACCGACTGGCGGGCGCAGCCTACGGCCGGTCGTCTCCGCGACTCCACAGCAAGGCGAACTCGCGTCCTCCCAGCAGGCGATAAGCAACCAGATAGGCAATGCCGCCGACAACTGCGGGGGCGACAACCCGCACCGCGCGCGCGCCGGCGATGTCGCTGGGCGTTAGCAGGAGCACGGCCCAGCAGGCGACCGCCATCACGGCACTGGCCGCCACGGCCCGTGCGGTGGTTCCGGCCAAGCCTCGCCAGTTGAGGGCATGCAGTCGCGACATCACCACGAGCAAGATCAGCAACTGCACGACTGCGGCAACGACCGTTGCGGCGGCGAGACCGACTTCGGCCAGCGGCCAGACCAGCAACAGATTGAGCAGCAGGTTGACCGCCACCGCCACGCTGCCGGCAACCAACGGCGTGCGTCGATCGCCGACGGCGTAGAAGCCGCGAATTACGACCGGCAAGGCGCACAACGCCCAGACGCCGCCGCCGAACGTGGCGATCAAGGCGGCCGTCCGTTGCGAATCTTCGGCGGTGAAGACGCCCCGTTGGAAGATCAACTCGGTAATCGGCAGGCTCAGCAACATCAGTCCCACGCTGGCGGGCACGGCCAGAAAGATAACCAACTGCAAGCCGAGTGAGAGATCGGGGCCAATCCGATGCAGCTCGCCGCGGCCGGCGTGCCGAGCCAGTAGCGGGAAAAAGACCGTCGCCACCGCGACCCCCAACATGCCCAGCGGAAACTGATACAACCGCGAGGCGTAGTACAGCGCCGCGGCGGCGCCTTGTTCCATGGGGTAGGTCGCTCCCCCAAGCCAGCCAATGGGGCCGCTGCCGGCCAGCGCCCAGGCGATCATGCTGTCGAGCAGCGTATTGATCTGCTCGATGGCTAGGCCGAACATCATCGGCAGCATGTTGCGGACGACTCGCATCAATCCTTCCCGCGCCCCCGACCAATCGAACTGAAAGCGAAAGCCCAATCGCCAGAGGGTCGGCACTTGCAGCAGCAGTTGCAAGGCACCGCCGATGAGCACGCAAAAAGCCAAGATGTATGCCTGGGTCGCCTGGTCGTCGGAAAATCGCGGCGCCACCAGCCACGCTCCGCCCAGCCAGACCAGATTGAGCACCGTCGGCACAATCGCGGGCAGAGCGAAGCGGCCCAAGGCGTGCAGCGTGGCCGACAATTGGGCTGTGACGCAGATACAGAGCACGTACGGCAGCATGACCGCGGTCAGTCCGAGCAGCAGCCGCAAGTCCTCGTCGCCGCTAAAGACAAGCGACGTGAGCCACAGTAGTAATTCGCCGGCGGCAACCAGCATCAGCATCAACCCGCTGAGCACCCCCAACACGACCGAGGCGAGCCGCCAGGCGGCGGCCCGATCCTGTTCCCATTGAGCGGAAAAGATCGGCAGGTAGCTGGCGGCCAGGGCACCTTCGCCGAACAGCCGGCGAAACAGATTGGGGATACGAAAGGCCACGACGAATGCATCGGCCGCCGCCCCGCCGCCGGCCCCCAGCAGCGCAGCAGTTGCCATGTCGCGAAGCATGCCTAATACGCGGGAAAGCAGCGTCCACAGCCCCGTAATACGGACGCCGGCCAACAGTTTGCGATGATCGTCGACGGACATGGGCGGGTGAAGAATCGGGCTTTTGGGGTTGGCGACCGAAGCAGGGCCGACGGCAGCGGACTATTCAAACCCGCCGGCGGCGATTTTGCAACGCCACATTCGGGGGCCGAATTTTCTCTACATCACTCGAACAGGACTATAGGCAAATCGGCGAAACCTTGCGAAAATCAGAACTGTAGCCGAATCGCCCATATTCGCCCTGCGGCGGATGCTCCCGACCGGGGTGGTCGCGAATTCGGCAACGGCAAGCATTCAGCAACCGATCCACCCGAGACCCACCTACCTGTCATGGCAGATTACAGCAAGCATCAGCAAAAGGTCATCAAGAACTATTACGACAACCGCGACGCCAAGGCGTTGCAGCGACTCAGCGAGTTGGTGACCGAACTTTACTTGTCCGAGGGCAAGCAGCGCGAACAGCAATGGAAGTACATCGTTGCGGCGCTGGAGAAACTCGATATCAAGCAGCAGCGGATTGATCATCTCCGCGAGCAAGACGACCCCACGCTGTTGGCGAAGCTAGTCGAGGAGTTGATGGCGAAGTGATCGATTGCCCGTATTCGCGTTAAGGATGGTGACCGCTCGTGTCGTACTGGTCGTTTCATACCGCTGGCGAGATTGTGTTCGGTCGCGGGGTGATTCGACGGCTGGGCCGGCACGCGGCGGAGCGGGGTCTGCGGCGGTTGTTTATCGTCACCGATCGCCAACTGGAAGCGGCCGGCGCCTTGGAACGGACGACGGAGTCGCTCGATGCCGCAAACATCGAGTGGCAAGCCTTCACGGGCGGCGAGGCGGAGCCTTCCATCGAGGCGGCCAACGACTGCCGCCGGCTGGCCGCCAGCTTCTCGCCCGACGGCGTGTTGGGACTGGGCGGCGGCAGCAACATGGATCTGGCCAAGATCGTGTCCACGTTGTTGGCTCACGGCGGCGATCCGCCCGACTACTTCGGCCCCAATCGCGTGCCCGGTCCGGTGCTGCCGATCATTTGTGTGCCGACGACCGCCGGTACCGGCAGCGAGGTGTCTCACTCCGGCGTGCTGACCGATTGCCTGAATGCGGTGAAGGTGAGTACGCTCAGCAACTATCTGCGTCCCGCGCTGGCGATCGTCGATCCCGAATTGACGCTCACCTGCCCCCGCCGGGTCACGGCGGAGAGCGGCATCGACGCCTTGGTGCATGCGATCGAGGCGTACACTAACCGCGGCAACGCCGACCTGGACTTCTCGGTAGACGACACCGCGAGGCCGACCTACTTCGGCGCACAGCCGCTTACCGACACCTTGGCGGAGCAGGCGATTCGTCTGGTCGGACGCCACTTGCGGATCGCCGTCGAGTCGCCGCGGGAATATTCCGCACGAGAAGGCATGGCGCTGGCCGCCATGCTGGCTGGCATGGCGTTTTCCAACGCCGGCGTGGCGCTGGTTCACGCCTTGGAATATCCGATCGGCGGCGCCACCGGCTGCGGCCATGGCGCCGGCAACGGCCTGCTGCTGCCGCAGGTAATGCGGTTCAATCTGCCGAATCGGTTGGCGCGGTTCGCCCGGATTGCAAAGTGGTTGGGAGTCGACACGCGGCGAATAACCGAGCTACAGGCCGCCGAAGCAGCCGTCGAGGCGGTGGAGTCGTTGAATCAACAAATCGGCGTGCCGAGACAACTGCGTGAGCTGGGCGCCGAGCGCGAGCAGTTGCCCGACTTCGCGGCAGCCACATTCGAGATCAAACGCCTGCTGGCGATTAACCCCCGGGAGGCCACCGAGCAGGATCTGCTGGAGATTCTACGGGCCGCGTATTAGGCCAGATTCGCAATGGTTTGCTTCAGACGGGCCGTCCATTCGTTCGATACCAATAGAGGACGCGCGCGTGCGGCGTGCCGGATCGATTCACTCAACCGGTGGCGATGGATGGAGACTTCGTTGCATCGCGCGTTGAAGGATCACTACGCATCGCGCGGCGACGGCGCAGCCCAGGTGGAGGTCGCCTTGGGCGATTATCGCATCGACGTCGTGGCCGACGACCTGCTGGTCGAAGTGCAGCACGGTTCGCTCTCGGCGATTCGCGATAAGGTGGGCGTGCTGTTGAAGCAGCATCGGGTGTTGGTCGTCAAGCCGATCGTGGCCGAAAAGCTGCTGGTGCGCTGCGACCGGCAAGGGGGCCGGGTGGTGAGCCGCCGCCGCAGTCCCAAACGGGGGACGCTGCTGTCGCTGTTCGACGAGCTGGTATATTTCACCAAGGTCTTTCCGCACCCTCGGTTGCAGTTGGAAGTGCCGCTGGTATCGATCGAGGAATGGCGCTATCCGGGGCATGGCCGCCGCCGTCGTCGCCGGGAGAACGACTTTCAGATTGACGACCAGAAGCTTGTCGCCGTCCACGAGACGCACCCGTTTCGTACCGCGGGCGATCT
>JBBDLY010000086.1:0-3402 GCA_040878585.1 Pirellulales bacterium | reverse complement strand
ACCAGAAGCTTGTCGCCGTCCACGAGACGCACCCGTTTCGTACCGCGGGCGATCTGCTGCGGTTATTGCCCCGCAAGTTGCCGGCGGAGTTTCATAGCGGCGATTTAGCCGAGGCGATGGGGATCGACCGGTGGGTGGCCCAGCGGATTGCATATTGCTTACGACAGACCGGAGCAGTCCGCCAGGTCGGCAAACAGGGGAACGCGGTGCTGTATCGACGAGCCGGCAAATCACGCCGCGTGGCGTGAACGTGCGGCGGCGTTCCCTTCCAGCGAGGTCGGTCAACTACACCGCGTCGCGGAAACTGGCGTTGCTGGCCGGTTCCGGTTCCGGCACGAATTCGTCCCGATCCAAGGCGGGCCGATTCAGGTCGTCGGTTGGGTCGTCTCCCTCGGAGTCGAGCAGTTCACCCGCGTCGGTCGCTTCCGGCTTCAACACCGGAGGGGGCAGCGGGCTGGCTGGCGAACGTGGGCTGGACGGCACAACCGTGGTCGATTCCGCCGGCATGATCGCCGCGCCGGTGCAAGGGTCGACTGGCACCCGCATCACGACCGTCCGCGGTACGTATTGCGTGTAGTTCACCGGCACCCGCCGAGTAACGGTTCGCGGGACTTGAACGGTGCGTTCTTCGGCCACCATCTTGCAGACCCTCACAGGCGTCTGCTCGACCCGTTCTTCATGCACGATGCGGCACGTTGTCACCGGGACTTTGCGGACCTGTTCCTCGGCCACCATCTTGCAGACGCGCACCGGCACTTGGCGCTCGACGCGTTCGGTTACTTGGCGGCAAACGGTGTAGGGCACCCGGCGTACTTGCGTTTCCTCGACCATGCGGCAGACGCGAACCGGCACTTTGCGAACTTGCTCTTCGTTGACCACTCGGCACACGGTCCGCGGAACGGTCTCGGTAATCGTCACCGGCTGCATGGTGGTGACCGGAATTTGCTGCTGCACCAGATTCGGCCGCCAGACCTGCACCTGCTGAACTTGGGCCGGACCGGCCTGTGGCGCCCAGACGAAACCGGGCCGCTGATAACGAACGAGTCCGGTGGCCGGATCGACCGCCGATCCGGACGGCATCCACTGCAGGCTGTGCCGCGCCGGGCTTTGCTGCACCACGGTCTGCGTCTCGTAGCAACCCTGATCGACGACTTGCGTTTTCATCACCGTCACCGGCTGCATGCAGGTCCGCTGGACTTGCTCTTGAATCGTTTCCTGAACGGTCCGTTGCACCATGTAGCGTTCTTCGCGTTCATGTTCCTCCCACACCGGCCGTCGGACCACCACGGTTTCCTCGCGCTCGGCAGTCTCGAATACGTTGCGTACGCGATCGTAGCTCTCATCCCGCATTTGCGTTTCCCACACCGGCCGCATGACGGTTACCCGCTCCTCGCGTTCCGAGGTTTCATAAACGGGCCGGGCGACGGTGTAGCGGCGTTCGCGCACTTCCTCCACCCAGACCGGCTTATGCACGGTGATGGTTTGCTGTTCGTAAACCGTTTCGTTTTCCAGCCGATAGGCGGTAATTTCTCGCGGTTCATAAATTGTTTTACAGACGGTGCGGTAGCTCGGTGCGTAGCAAGCGGTGGTGGAGACCGCCGGCGAAAGCACGGTCACGCCATGGACCGCCCCGCTGGCGCAACTGTTGCATCCGGCCTGAGCCGAATCAGCTACGACGGCGCCCAACGCCACTGCGAACAAGGGAATCACAATGCCAAAACGCGCGGTTGATACGAACATGATCTTGTCACCCCCGGGCTTGCGCCCGAATCGCTTTCCTTTGGTCTGTTTTCGAGCCTCACGAGAGGCCGGTTCCTGGTGTCTTACTTCAATGGAACGGAACACGCGAAAGACCTCTCGCGCAGTCAGTCTATCTGAGTCTGCCGGAGGAAACGCGGCGCGGCAAATCAATTTTTTCCACGTAAATCCACGAATCGGCTGCAAGTCATTCATCGGTAAGCACTTATGTTTTTGAAAAAGTTTTGAAGATTTTGCCCGAAAGTGCCGATGATGCTTTTTCGCAACACGACCTAAACCCCTTATATTCCTATACTTATATCCCATCTTGCCTAATCGTCCCAGTTGCGTTTTGGCATCATTTTCGACTCGTCTTTCGGGATTTCGGCAACGAAAAAGCGGCGGCAAGTTACCGGCCGATCAACCGGGTGCAACTCGCCGCCGCGCGATTTCAGCACGATGATTGTCTCAAGCAATGAACTACTTGGCGTATTCCTTCAAGAAGCCGACGAACAACCGGCGGTGCTCCTCTTCGTCGGCCTGTAGCGTGATGCACATATCTTGCGTGACGTAGTCCTCGCCGTCGGTGGCCTTGATGATCTTTTTATACTGTGCAATCGCACCTTCCTCGGCTTCGATCACCGCTTGGATCACCGCCACCACATCGGTGGTGTCTTCCGGAGGCTGCATCTGGTGGCCGATGTCGACTCCCTTGCTGCCGGGCACCAGGCCGTCGAGCTGCTTGATTCGGTTCGCCAGGATTTTGGCATGGCCCAGTTCATCGGCGATCTCGGCGGCCAGCGACTTCTTAATTTCCTCGGCCCGCACGCCGTCGAGATTGACGCTATAGGCCAGGTAGCTCATCACCGTCTCGATCTCCATGCTGTACGACTTCTTGAGCATCTCGACAATTTCGGAATTCGAATCAGCCATCTTGTCTCCTTTATGGGGAATGAAAGTTAGAGTCTATACTTTGTCCATAACGGCCGCCGTCGCGATCCATCGTCGCCCGCCTTGCCGGGCGGCTGGTGCAGCGGATCGGTCGCCGCGGGCGTGCAAGGTTTTGAGCACATCGGTCGCTTCCAGCCGTATTTGCTTCACGGTGGTGAACTCGATCAACTGCTCTACGGCTTCCCGAAGTTCGCTTAGGTCGGCCGACTTATTTTTTTCGGCCAATTGCCTTGTCGCTCGCAGTCCATTGAGCAACAGCATGAGTTGCTTGTGGCGTTTGGCCGATTCAATCTCCACCTCCTTGAGTTCTTCGTTGCGTTCGATGACCAGTCCCGCCGTCTCGGCCGGGTCGAGCATCTCCAGCAGCACGGGAATCGCCTTGGCGTTACCGACCCGCGCCAGTCCGGTGGCCGCATTGTAGCGAACGTTGGGATAGCTGACGCCGGTGACGATCGCCTCCAGCCGGCCAATTGCTTCGCTCCCACCAACCAGCGACAAGGCATAGGCGGCTCGTTCGGCGACCTGGTAGTCGTCATCCTCGCTGGCCACGATCAAGATCGGGGCCACCGCCGCCGAGCGATCGCGGAGCGGTTTGCCGTCGAGATTGCTGGAGAGCAGCGCCAGCGCTTCAATGGCCGCCTGACGGACCTCGGTCTGCTCCTGGTCGACGTTGCCCGCCGCGGCCAGCAACACGGGTATGCTCTGCTCGGCGAC
>JBBDLY010000085.1:0-7601 GCA_040878585.1 Pirellulales bacterium | reverse complement strand
TCACTTACAGGCTTTCAGTGACCCATTTTACTTGCAATTTCGTACAGAATGGGTCACAACGTTAGTAGGCGAAGGTTTTTTTGCCTGGGCGGCAACTAATCTACGTGCGGTATCCCGAGTCGGTTGTGTCTCGGGGGCGCTCCGCGCGTGGTCGGGGCCGCCTCCATTTGCAACCGCTGCTCCTCCGCGGCCAATCGCCGTTTCGTTGACTCAACAATATTGCCTTCACGGGGAACAATATGAATATAAGGAATCGCTATCAATTCCTCGCCGCGCTGCTCGTCGCCTTGACGCTCGTGGCATCCGCCGGCGTCGCGCCGGCTCAGGATCGACCACCGGTCCATCCGGAACGGTTGATCGAAGTGCTCGACGGCGCCCTGCCGAAATCGATCGACGAGCTGCGCGCGATGGAACAGCGGACGCAGCAGATCGCCAAGAAAGTGATGCCGGCGGTGGTCGGTATTCGCGTCGGCCAGGCGGCCGGCAGCGGAGTGATCGTTAACGAGGAAGGTCTGGTGCTGACCGCCGGCCACGTTGTCGGCAAGCCGGGACAGAAAGTGACCTTCATTCTCACCGACGGCAGCGAGGTGCGGGGCGTCACGCTCGGCGCCAATTTCGGCATCGACTCCGGCATGATGAAGATCGAAGGAGACGCGGGCAAGAAATGGTCGTTCGTCGAGATGGGCCAGTCGAACGATCTGGCGTCGGGGCAATGGGTGATGGCGCTGGGGCATCCCGGCGGCTTCGAGGCGGACCGCACGCCGCCGATTCGCGTGGGGCGAATCATCACCAAGAACCCGCGATACATCGTGACCGATTGCCCGTTGATCGGCGGCGACTCGGGCGGGCCGCTGTTCGACTTCGACGGCAAGGTGATCGGCATCAACAGCCGCATCGGCGGGGCGATCCATACCAACATTCACGTGCCGATCGACAGTTACATCAACACCTGGGATCAACTCCTGGCGGGCGAGGCATGGGGCGGCAACCGCGGTCCCGGCAGTCCGTTCATCGGCGTGGCGGTCGATCCCGACAGCTCGGAAGCGGCCATCCGCGAGGTCGTGCCCGATTCGCCGGCGGCCAAGGCCGGCATCCAGGCGGGCGACGTGATCACCAAGTTCGACGATCGACCGATCGATACGTTTCAGGACCTGGTCGAGCGGGTCGGCGGTAAGAAGCCGAAAGATAAAGTCACGATTGAACTGCGCCGCGACGGCAACCTCGTCGAATTGGAATTGACGATCGGACGTTACGGCAACTGACAGTTGCTATTTTCTCCCCAGTTGGAAAGTTCATTTGAAGGAGTCTATCCGAATGAAATGCCATAAACTCGTATGGATACTGCTCACCGTTGCCTTGCCGCTGGGTTGGAACGCCCCGGCGGCGGCCGAACCGCACTCGCCGCAGTTCGTGCAGGACGAAGCGGACTTCGATTCGCCGTCGTTCTGGAAGCAGGTGCAAGAGCAGTTTTTCGAGCATAAGCCTTCGCGTTACGAAAAAGCGCACGCCTCGGTCCGTGCCGCCTTCCGCGACGTGGTGGCCGACGCCAGCCGCGCCACCGTGGCGATCTACCACGAGGGCCAGCAAGTCGCACTGGGCACAATCGTCGATGCCGAGGGTTTCATCGTCACCAAGGCGAGCGAACTGGCCGGCAACATCGAAGTTCAAATCAACGGCGGTCGAAAGTACCCTGCCGAGGAAGTGAAGCGCGACGCCGCCAACGACCTGGCGCTGATCAAGATCGAAGCGACCGGCCTGCCGGTCATCGAGTGGCGTGATGGGGACGATCCGGCCCTGGGAAGCTGGCTGATCACGGTTGACAGCGGTCCGAATCCGCTGGCGGTCGGCGTGGCCAGCGTGGCGGCGCGGAAGATTCGCAAGGAACGGGGCCTGCTGGGCGTGCGGCTGGAAGACTCCGACGGGGGCCCGCTGATTGACGAGGTTATCAAGGAGAGCGCCGCCGAAGTGGCCGGACTGGCCGCCGGCGACGTCGTCACCGCGGTCAACGATCAGCAAGTCGACACCCGCGAGAAGATGATCCGCATTGTGGGGGCGATGGCTCCCGGCGACAAGGTTCGCCTGAAGATCGTCCGCGACGCCAAGCAACTCGACCTCGACGCCGTGCTGGGAAGCCTCTCGCTCAGCGGCGAGCGGGCGAACCGGTTCGCCGCCATGAACCATATGGGCGGCCCCTTGAGCCAGCGCCGCATGGGCTTCGAGCTGGCTCTGCAGCACGACACGTTCCTGCTGCCCAACCAGTGCGGCGGCCCGTTGTGCGACCTCGACGGCAAGGCGGTCGGCGTGAATATCGCCCGCGCCGGCCGCGTGAACAGCTACGCGGTGCCGGCCAGCGTGGTGAAATCGCTGCTGGCCGACATCGCCGTGGTAAAGCTCGAACGGACCAACGGCGCCATGTCGGTGACCGAAGAAGCCGAGTCGATCAAGTAGCCCAACTCGCCAAGAGTTCCCAGGGCGGAAGCGCGGGCCTGGGCTGCGCAAAGTCGAGGTATCGTGGAGTCGGGGTTTCGGGCGATTTGTTCCGATAAACGAAACCGTAATGACGAATGTCGAAATCCGAATGACGAATGAAACCAGAATGTCGAATGAGGAACTTCGTCGTTCGAACCATTTCATCCGCCTGAAGCAGTGAGCAAACCACGAAGGACACGAAGCAGGCACTATTCGCGGTAAACTTGACTCACCGTCGTCGGGAACAGCGGCAACCTAGAAGGCGTCGGGGACAATGCTTGCAGCCGATTGCCAGCGACGATCCATTTCCTCCGTTGTTCTTTCTTCGCGATCTTCGTGTCCTTCGTGGTTCCATTTCTTGACTGGTCCTTCAGACTGCTGAATGGATTGCCGTCGTTCGGCATTCGTCATTCCTTCGTCATTCGGATTTCGACATTCGTCCGTTCCATTACCAGGCAGGAACAACTTCCCGGTTATAAAGTTCTTGGCCTGTGCCGTCCAGCATAACCTTCCCTCCCAATGCCGCTACGCGATGATCTCGTCGGCCACGCGGCCATGGACGTCGGTCAGACGGAAGTCGCGGCCGGCGTAGCGGTAGGTGAGCCGTTTGTGGTCGAGGCCGAGCAGGTGCAAGATGGTGGCGTGCAAATCGTGCATGTGCAGCTTGCCTTCCACCGCCTTGTGGCCGAACTCGTCGGTCGCCCCGTGGGAATGGCCGGCCTTGACTCCGCCGCCGGCCAGCCAGACGGTAAATCCGCCCGGGTTGTGATCCCGGCCGTCGCTTCCCTGGGCATAGGGCGTGCGGCCAAATTCGCCTCCCCACCAGACAATCGTGTCTTCCAACAGACCCCGCTGATCGAGGTCTTGAAGCAGACCCGCGATCGGCTGGTCTACGGCCAGAGCGTGTTCCTTGTGCTTGGGCATATTCCCATGTTGATCCCAGGCCGGGTTGGCGCCGTTGTCGCCGTAGGTGACTTGAATATATCGCACGCCCGCCTCGCAGAGACGGCGGGCCATCAGGCACTGGCGTCCAAAGTTGTCGGTCTTCGGTTGTCCAATGCCGTAGAGATCCCTGGTCTCTTGCGACTCGCTCGATGTGTCGATTACCTCCGGCGCCGCGCCTTGCATCCGCCAGGCCAATTCGTACGAATTGATGACGGCATCCAACTCGGAACCGCCGCCGCGGGCCGCATGTTGTTCCTTATTGAGCGCGCTGATCAGATCGAATTGCTGTTGTTGTTGCTCGTAGGTTCGGCTCGGGTTAACGAGATCCTGGATCATCGCTTCCCCAGCCGGACGGCCGGCGCGGCCCAGCGCTGTTCCTTGAAAGACCGCCGGCAGAAAGGCGTTGCCGTAGTTTCGCGGGCCGCCATTGCCGGCAGACGGACTGATCGAGACAAATCCCGGCAGGCTCTGGTTTTCGGTCCCCAACCCGTAAGTGATCCAGGAACCCACCGAAGGCCGAATCAGACTGGTCGCCCCGCAATGGAGGAACAGCGTGGCGGGGCCATGCGCCACGCCATCGGTATGCATCGAGTGCAAAAAGCACATCTTGTCGACGTGCCGGGCCATTTCAGGGAACAAGTCCGAAGCCCAAAGTCCCGACTGACCGTATCGCGAGTACTTCCAGAGCGACTTCATGATCTTCTTGGCAACGCCGCGCTGGCCCGTCTTGGCCAGCGCCCTGGCATCGTCGAAACCGAGCGACTCGCCATCCCGCTTTTCGAGCAGCGGTTTGTAATCGAATGAATCGACGTGGCTCACGCCCCCCTGCATGAACAGGAAGATCACACGCTTCGCTCGCGGAGCATGGTGCGGCTGCCTGGCCTGCAAGGGATTGGCGCGCCCGCTTTCGGCGCGTGCCGCCTCGGCGGCCAGCCCCGAAGCGGCAAGCATCCCGAACCCGCAGGCGGTGTTCTTCAATGCGGCGCGGCGACTGACAAATCGGCTTGCTGGAGCAGGCATCATGGGAACTACCCTGGGCGAACGGTTAATCGAGATAACGGAAGTCGATGGACGCAAACATGGCCTGGAACAGGCTGGACCATGCTTGCTGTTGCTGGTCGGCGTCGTGGTCGGTCAGGAATTTCAGACTGATCTCCTGTTCCCGGGGCGTCGGAGTCCGCCCCAGCGTCCGACGGTAGGCGAGCACAAGACGCTGCTCGTCGGTCGCGTCTGAGGTTTCCTTCAATAATCGCTTGGCCGCTTCGTCTGACTCTTCAACAACAAACCGGTTGTTCATCATGAACAAAGCCTGCGGAGCCACGGTGCTCGTCGTGCGCGTGCCGACAACCATGCTTGGATTGGCAAAGTCGAATACCTCAAAAATCTCGGGCATCGAGTTGCGAAACGCCGGCACATACACGCTGCGTCGAAGGCCATCGTAGCGGTAGTCGTAATCGTTCCCCATCCCTTTGCGGTACGTGGGACCGTACATCTCCAGCGAAAGTCGGCCGCTGACACTGAGGATCGTATCGCGGAGCGACTCCGCATCGTGCCGGCGGCGGTTGGCCCGCCACAACAAACGGTTCTCGGGGTCCGCTTCGGCTACGACTTGCTGCGCGACGACCTGCGGTTTCTTCGCCTGACTGCTCATCTGGTACGTTCGCGAGCAGACCATCCGCTTGATGGTCGTCTTGACAGACCAATTCTCCTTTTGGAACTGAACAGCCAAATAATCGAGCAGTTCGGGATGGGAGGGGAGTTCGCCGACCGAGCCGAAATTATCGGTCGTACGCACCAACCCCGCGCCGAATAGCCAGTGCCAGAAACGATTGACCGCCACGCGGGCGGTGAGCGGATTTCGGTCGCTGGCGATCCATTCCGCCAGCTCGCGACGACCGCTCTGCTGATCGTTAAATTGGGGCGGTTCACCGTAAGTCGCGACTTGCAGGAATCCTCGAGGAGCAACGCTGCCGAGATTGTGTACGTTGCCGCGAATATGAATGGGGCTGTTCTCAATCTCTCCCCTTTCCTGCACGCTCATCACCTGTTCCCGGCGAGGAGCGTCGCCTTGCAACCTCTTCAATTCCTCTTCGAGTTGCTTCAATTTCGTTTTTAGCGCGGCGGTTTGCTGCTGATTCTCCTGTTGCTTCTCCTGTTGCTTCTCCGGCTGCTTGGCGACCTTGGCCGGTCGGGGTGACTGGGATTCGTCAAGCGGCACAAGCTGGACCGCGTCGGCAATCACATGACCGTCGGCTCCCTGGTTGGAAATCACGATCTGAGCGGCCTCGTTCGCCTTGAACGGAAATCGGCCGATTGCATGAAACAGCCCATCGATCCCGGGGGCCTTGCGCTGGTCTACGACGACCTGGGCTTCTTTCCCGCCAGCCGATGTCACCGCAACCGGAACATTGCTTGCCCGGTTGGAACCGACGGTATAGGAGATTCGCACTTCGTACTCGCCATCCTTCGGCACGGGGACTTCGTACGAAATCGATTTCTCGCCGCGATCCATCGCTTCGTCGTGGATGTAGCTCGCGCCGACATAAGGCTTGGCAAACTGCGACTCTTTCCAGGCACCCACGACAAACGCATCGGTATTGTCGACGACGATGCCGGCGAGCGACTCGGCACGAACGGGGCCGCTCGTTTTCGTCTGACGGGTCGCCGTACTCGGCATGAGTTCTTCTCGAATCGCAGCAATCTCGGCCCTCTTGGCAGCCACTTGTTCTTGGTGGAGCTGAATCTTGTTTTCCACTTCGGGCGGAGCCGGCAGCGAGACTTCGATCCACCGCGAGACATTCGCATCGACCAGCGTCCTGGTATTGCGAAAGATGCCAGCCAACGCGTAGTAGTCCGCCGTGGGAATAGGATCGAACTTGTGATCGTGGCATCGCGCGCAGGTGATCGTCTGCGCAAGAAACGCCCCGCCGACCGTTTCCAACTGCTCGTCGACGACGTCCATCCGCAGTTGTTCTTTGTCCTGGTTCTCAAAATTGGTGTTGCCCAGCGCCAACAACGTCGTAGCGGTCAACTGCTTGCGTCGCTGTTCGCTGGTTTCCGCCTCAAGCAAGTCTCCGGCAATCTGCTGTTGAATAAATTGGTCGAACGGCAGATCCTCGTTAAAAGCGTCGATCGCCCAGTCGCGGTAACGCCAGGCCTCCCCGAACACCGTACCGCGCAGCGTGTTCGATTCGCCGTAGCGGGCAACGTCGAGCCAATGCCGCGCCCAACGCTCGCCAAACCGCGGCGAGTCGAGTAGGCGATCGACGATGGCCTCGTAGTTTTGCTGCGTCGGATCGGAAACGAATTCATCGATCTGCTCCGGCGTCGGCGGCAAACCGATGAGATCGTAGTACAACCGCCGGATGAGAACGTTCGGCGTTGCCGAACCGGCAGGCGCCCACCCCTGTTGTTCCAGCCGATGCAGCACAAAGCGATCGATTGCATTCTGCGACCATTCCGAATCGCTGACGTGCGGCGGCTTATGCTCACGCGGTAGCTGATACGACCAGTGCTGCCGGCCCGCTTCGATGTCGATCGATTGTGCGATTGGGGTCGCCCCATCGTCATCACGCGGATCGTGGGCGCCGGCTTCAATCCACCGGGTGAAGTCGGCGATAACGGCATCGTCAAGCTTGGCGTCGGGGGGCATCTCGAAGTCGTCGTGCCGCAGGGCCGACAGCAGCAGGCTTTCGTCCGGCTTGCCGGGAACCACCGCCGGCCCGGAGTCGCCGCCGGCGCGAATCGCGGCGCGGGTGTCGAGCAGCAGCCCGCCGTGGATTTCGTCGCCCTCTTGCGAGTGGCATTCATAACAGCGGGCGATCAGTACGGGTCGAATCTTGGCTTCGAATAGATCGAGCACCGCGCGGTCTTGATTTTCAGCGGCCCGCCCCGAGAGATTTCCCAGCAAGACGATCGCCACGACCAGCATCCAACAGGCTGGAAATCGCAGCGTTCCGGATTGATGGCCAGAGGGCGGGGTCCATTGCATGCGATTGCCCGGCGAACATTGACGAAGGCAGGCCCGGTAACGGGCGTCGGTGGGAAACTCCAACGCTTGACAGTATGCCAGAAACGACCGCTGCGGTCAAATTTCGGCCCCGCGGAGGTCGTGCAGCTTTTAAGTGGTGTGTAGATCGGCCTTTAGCCCCGAAGGGGCGGCCTTATGAAAGCCCGGGGTGAGCGAG
>JBBDLY010000084.1:0-7604 GCA_040878585.1 Pirellulales bacterium | reverse complement strand
GGCACGCCGCACCTGTTGGCGCAAAACGTCGGCTGCCCGGTCGTCAATGCCGGCGACGGCCCGCACGAGCATCCCACGCAAGGCTTGCTCGATATCCTCACGATCCGGCAGCAGCGCGGTTCTCTCGACGGCCTGACCGTGGCGCTGGTCGGCGACATCGCTCATAGCCGCACGGCCCGCAGCAACATTTGGGGGCTGAAGAAGCTCGGCGCGCACGTGATCGTCTGCGGCCCCTCGACGCTGATTTCTCCCCGCTGGCGGGAACTCGGCGTCGAGATTTCCTACAGCCTCGACGACGTCATTCCCCGCTGCGACGTACTCAACTTGCTGCGGATTCAGTTCGAGCGGCAGCAAATGCGGCCCTTCCCCTCGGTCCGCGAATACGCGCTGCTGTATGCGATGAACCAATCACGGCTGGCCCGCGCCAAGGACGACATCTTGATCATGGCCCCAGGGCCGATCAATCGCGGTGTGGAAGTCACGCCCGACGTGGCCGACGGCCCGCATTCGGTGATCTTGGAGCAAGTCACCAACGGGTTGGCGGTGCGGATGGCCGTGCTGTGGCTGACGATCGGCTGCGCCGAGCGGGAACGAGCGTTTTGATGAACAAGATAGGATGGGACCATTGTCCCGTCCGTAATAACAGGTAGCGGAACTCGCGGAGAGTTCCGAAGCCGCAGGTTTAACTTCAAAACATCGGAATTCTGGCGAATTCCGCTACAACCGGACGGGACAATGGTCCCATCCTACGGGCGTCATGGCAAAAATCCTCATTGAAAACGGCCGCGTGATCGATCCGAGCCAATCGCTCGATCGCGTCGCGAACCTGTTGCTCGCAGATGGCAAAATCGCGGCGATCGATCTCGCGGCGGATGCCGAGCAAGCCGCCGGCGCCGAGCGTATCGACGCCGCCGGGCTGATCGTGGCGCCCGGCTTGATCGACATGCACGTCCACCTTCGCGAGCCGGGGGGCGAGGACGACGAGACGGTTCGCTCCGGCTGCGCGGCGGCGGTTGCCGGCGGATTCACCTCGATCGCCTGCATGCCGGACACCGACCCACCGATCGACTCGCAAGCCACCGTCGAATTCGTGCGGCACCAGGCGGAACAGGCCGGTCTCTGCAACGTCTATGTGGTCGCCTGCCTGAGCAAGAACCGGCAGGGAGAGGAATTGGCCGAGATCGGCCAGTTGGTACAGGCCGGTGCGATCGCCTTCAGCGACAGCCGCGCGCCGATTTCCAATCCGGAACTGATGCGCCGCGCTCTGGAATACTGCTTGATGTTCGGCAAGCCGGTGCTCAATCACTGCGAGGCCCGCGAGCTGACCCACGGCGGCGTGATGCACGAAGGACTGGTTTCCATGACGCTCGCCTTGGCGGGCATGCCGGCGGCGGCCGAGGACGTGATGACCAGCCGCGACATCTCGCTGGCCGAGATCACCGGCGGCGTGATTCACTTGCAACATTTATCCAGTGCCGGCAGCGTCGAGATGCTCCGCCGGGCCAAGAACCGCGGCGTTCGCGTGTCCGCTGAGATCTGCCCCCAACAATTCACACTAACCGACGAGTCGCTCCGCACGTTCGATTCCAACTACAAGGTCAACCCGCCGCTCCGCGGCGCCGTCCATGTGCAGGCTTGCATCGAAGGGCTGATCGACGGCACGATCGACTGCATCTGCTCGGATCACTCGCCGCATGCGGTCGAAAAGAAGATGCGCGAACTGGACCAGGCGCCGTTCGGCATCGTCGGCCTGGAGACGACCTTGGCGCTGGTGATCAGCAAACTGGTTGTGCCGGGGCGTCTCGACTGGTCGACGGCGATCGCCAAGCTCACGAGCAATCCGGCCCGAGTGCTTGGCATCGACAAGGGAACCTTGAAGATCGGTGCAGATGCGGACGTCACCTTGATCGACCCCGCCGCGCGGTGGACGGTCGATCCGGTTCAGTTCCAATCGCAAAGCCGCAACACGCCGTTCGCGGGACGGCAACTGACCGGCCGCGCCCACACGGTGATCGTGGGGGGGGAAGTCAAACACAAGAGCGCCGTGGCCACAACGTCCTAGGAACGAGAGCCGAAAGTCTCAAAGCCAGTATGTGGGTAATACCAGCACGCAGCGCGAGCAAGTGCGCAGCGAGCGAACACGTGTTCCGCGGCCGGGGCGGTTTTTGGGAGGAAATGCGCTTGCGCGTCCGCCGGTGCACTCGCTGGCGCGTCGTGCTAGTATTGTGTTCCTCTAAATGATCTTCTGTTCAAGATCGGAGCGACGCATGAGGTTGCTGATCGATGGGTACAACCTCATGTATGCCGCCGGTTTCACGCACTCGCTGCAAGACGAGCGGGGCCTGCAGCGGTCGCGGCAGGCACTGCTCGGCTTTCTGGCCGCGACGCTCACGCCGAGCGAGGCGGCTGAGACGGTGATTGTGTTCGACGCCGCCGGCGCTCCGCCGGGCTTGCCGGCGGAACTGGAATATCACGGCATGAGGGTGTTCTTCGCCCGCAACCACGCCGAGGCGGACGACCTGATCGAGGAGTTGATCCGCGCGGATCATTCCCCCAAGCAGCTTACCGTCGTCTCCGGCGATCACCGCCTGCACAAAGCCGCAAAGCGGCGCAAGGCGACGCCGGTCGATAGCGAGGCGTGGTTCGAGCAACTCGAACGCCGGGGCCGGACCAGCGGGCAAGAACCGCCCAGGCCGTCAGCCAAACCGACCGCTCCGCTGTCGCCGGCGGAGGTCGAACGGTGGACCGCGCTGTTCAGCGACGAAAAACTGAATGCGATCATCGAGGAGGAATCGAAGCGGCCGGCAACGCGTAAACCGGGCCGCAAATCGTCGCAACGAAAGCCTGCGGCGGCGGACCCGCCAGTAAAGCCCAAGTCGGCGCACCCATCCCGCTCCCAGCCACAGCGAGGCCGCAAGCAATCTCCTGAAAAGCCGCCAGGGGGCCATAACCCCAATCCCTTTCCGCCCGGCTATGCCGACGACGTCGATTTCGACATTTAGCCAAATTTTCATTGGTTTTCTTGTGACGCTCGGCGGCGGGCGGGAGACTAGCTGGGGAGGGATAACTTTTGCAACCGCTCAGCGCCGAACAGCTTGCTGCACGATGGACGCAAAACCAGCGTCGCGTGGAGTCGTTCATCTATTCCATCGTCGCGGATTTCCATCAAACCGACGACATTCTACAAAATGTCGCCATGGTGGTGGTCCGCAAGCGGGAAGATTACGACCCCACGCAGCCATTCCTGCCGTGGGCGTTGCAAATCGCCAAGTTCGAGGTTCTCAAGCATCGCCGCGCCGTCGCCCGCGATCGGCATGATTTCGGCGATTCGCTGATGGAACAGGTGCTGACGGCCTACCAAGAGGATCCGCTCGATCTATCGGAGCGCCGGCAAGCGGTGGTCGATTGCGTCAAGCAGGCCAGCCCGCGGAACCGGGAGGTGCTGCTGCTGCGTTACGTGGAGGACTTGCAGCCCAAGCAGATCGCCGAGCGGCTGCACATCGGCGACGGTGCCGCCCGGATGATGTTGCAGCGCGCCCGCGAAGCGATACGCGGCTGCATCGAACGCAAGCTCGGCGTCGAGGAGGCTCGTCATGAATGACATGTCGGCGCGTCTCGACGCCTATTTCGATGGCGAACTTGCCGCGGCGGAGTTCGCCCTGCTCGAACAGTGGTTGGCCGCGGACTCCCGCCATCGGGCCTTGCTGGTGGCTCATGCGACCGAGGCCCTGGTGCTGCATGACGCCTTGCGCGGCATGGAGACCGACGTCGACCTGGCGTCGCTGCCGCCGCAGGCCGGCCGGTGGCGGACGCTGCTCGGCTACGTCCACAACGTGACGACGCTCTCCTGGATTCTGTCGGTACTGATCGTCAGCATTATTTTGCTGTCGCTGGGCCTGTGGACCATCCCGACGGGTCAGCCGAGCCTGCCGGGAACCGAGCGATCGCAGTTCGTCGCGCGAATCGAACGGACCAGCGGCGCGACCTGGTCTGACGAAACGGACGTCGAGACGGGCAAGCGAACCGACCTGTTCATTGGCCAACTACTGGAGCTGCGCGGCGGCTGGGCGGAGATCAAGTTCGACCGAGGCGCCCGCGCCGTGCTCACGGCGCCGGCGGTGGTGCGGATTCGTAGCGACAACAGTTGCGATCTGCTGGCGGGCGAACTCACGGCCCGGGCCGATGCCGCCGCGGAGTTCACGGTCGAAACCATCGCGGCCAGTATTATCGATGTGGGCACCGAGTTCGGCGTGGCAGTCAGCGGGGCGGCGGTCGACGCGGAGGTGTTTGACGGCGAAATCATCGTCCGCCGCAATCTGGACGGTGCCACCGAACAGCGGCGACTCGTCGCCGGGCAAGCAGTGCGGATCGCACTCGGCGGCAACAGCGTCATGGTCGACGCCTCCGCGGGCAAGCTCAAGAACTTCGTCCAAGCGTCATTCGCGGGCGGGTTGCCGGAGCAACTCGAACCGCTTCCCGTGACGCGGTCGCTGGCGCTGTGGCTGGCGGCCGACCGCGGCATTCGCCTCGATGCGGCCGGCGGCGTGATTACCTGGCGAGACACACTGGGCGGCGACAACAAGACGGCCGAAAACGCCGAGCAACCAATGGCCAGCAAGCGGCCGACGTGGGTCGCCGAAGGGATTAACGGCAAGCCGGCGGTGCGGTTTGACGGCAAGAGCAGCATGCTCGCGGCGCCGCCGATTCGCCTGGGCGATGAGGTGACGATGTTCGTGGTGTTCAAGAACAGCAGGATTCCGAACCTAGTCCAGGCGGGGCAGATCCTCAACGTTGGCGGCTACGTACTGGAGGTTTTGCCAGGCGGTGAATTGCGAAGTCGGAATTACAATGGAGAAGCAAACAGTGGAGAGGTGTCCGCGAGCATCGAGCGCTCCCATGCAATTGTTGCCACCTATCGCTTCCGTGGCGCGACCACGCAGGGAGCCGAGTTGTTTATCAATGGGCAATCCCAGGGGACCGCGGACACATTAGAAATGACGCCGCGCGATCGAGCGGCGACGATTGGCGCACATCTATCGGCCGGTGTGTTCTTTGACGGGGATGTGGCCGAAGTGCTGATCTTCGATGCGGCCTTCAGTACGCAGGAAATAGAGTTACTGGAAAACTATCTGACGGAAAGATACAGACTAGCGAACTAGGTGTCCATTTTACTTGGAGCGATTGATATGAATTGCGTCACGAAATACCTTTGGCGACCGTTAATCGCCAGTGTTGTAATCCTGCTCTTTGTGGCGACCGCTCGTAACGCCACGGCAATTCCGGTCACCAACGGTTTACAACTGTGGCTCGACGCCACCGACTTGGACGGCGACGGCGTTTCGGAGGGACTAGCAGAAAGCGGGCTTACCGGCACGACCGTGAATACTTGGGTGGATAAATCCCCCGCGGCTCTCACCGCAGTCAGTTCGACCGCCCCGGTCATCGCCATTGGCGCCGGCCCCAATGGTGGCGACGTGGTTCGCTTCGACGGCGACGACCGCATGACGATCAGCGGATTTACCCATGGCGGCGATACCACCATCTTCGCCGTCTTCAATGCTGACGTCGTAAACAGCAACGACATCATTTTCCACTCTCGCGGCAATACAGGCGCCGGCGGCGGGGCGTATGTCATGGATTTGCAAGGCAATAATCTTCGGGGACGTGTATTCAACGGAAGTGACAACTCGATTTCGTCCACACCGGTATCGGCGGCGACAAATTACCTGGCCACCTACCTGCATGACAACAACGCGACTGGCGGCGGCCGGTTGGTGCTTGACGGCGTACTGATGAGCACGACCAACACCAACGACACCGGCGTCACGACTTCCACCGCAATTGTGGGCAATCATCCCACCTCGTCGGTTGGTTTTGACGGAGATCTTTCGGCCCTGCTGGTTTACGACCGGCTGCTCTCGCCCGTCGACGAAAACGCCGTCGGCTATGCGCTGGAACAGCAGTTCGGTCTGGATACCAATTACGATCCGAAGTCGATTGGCATCAACTTCTACCGCAGTATCGACCCCACGTTCACCCAGATTGCGGCCAATGAAAATGCCGGCGTGTTGCGGGCGGATCGTTGGAATAATATTGACGTCGATGACGACTCGTCAACAACCGCCGACTCCGATCCAACGTTTGGTCCGCAGGCGCTGGTCGACAACATCGGCCTGGCCACCGGCGTGACGGTGCGTTCCACCGTCGACCCAGGCTACGCGGAGAACGACAATGGTATCGGCAATGCGACGCCAGACCACAAGCTGCTCAACGCCGGACTGTTCATGGATACGGGCAACAGCGACACCGGTGCAATCATCATTGAAGGGCTGGATACCTTTGCCACGATGTTTGACGTCTATGTTTATGTGGAAGGGGGCACGGCCAACATTCGTGATTTCGCGGTGACCATCAACGGCATTACGCTCACCGGGCAGGACCGCGGCGGCTTCGACGGCGTGTTCACCGCCGGCGATGGCGTCAATGACGGCATTGACGATGACTACCTGCTGTTCAGCGGGCTCACCGGGCCAACACTGACCATTACGGCAACCAATCCTTTGATCAATGGTCGCGTGGGCATCGCGGGAATTCAACTGGTCGCCGTGCCTGAACCCGCATCCATCTTCACCGGATTGCTGGCCTTCGTAGCGCTCGCTGGCTGGCGGTACCGCCGGCGGCAACAAGCCTGAATCTTGTTTCTGGACCAACCTGATGCGTCGCCAATCCGGTTTTACGCTCGTCGAACTCCTGGTCGTGATTACGATCATCGGCATCCTCATCGGGCTGCTGCTGCCGGCCGTGCAGAGTGCCCGGGAGGCGGCGCGGCGCTTGCAGTGCTCCAACAATCTCAAGCAACTCGGGCTGGGCATCCATCAGCATCACTTTGCCCACGGTTTTTTGCCGTCCGGCGGCTGGGGGCACGGCTGGGTGGGCGATCCCGATGGCGGCTTTGGCAAGTCCCAGATGGGGCCGTGGACCTTTACCGTGTTGCCGTTTATCGAGCAGGACAACATCTTTTCGCTCGGCCAAGAGGGCACGGCCGCCCAAAAGGCCGCCGCGGTCGAGACGCTAATGACGACGCCAAGTTCCACGTTTGTTTGCCCCAGCCGCCGCGCGGTAAGGCTCTATCCGATGCGCCCGGAAGGAGTGAATCGCAACCCGTTCAATTTCAATCCAGGCTTCGGTTCGGTGGGGGCGACCGGTCCGCCGGAGGCGGCCAAGTCATGCTATGCCATGAACTCCGGCAGCTACTGGCCTGGCTACGTCCAAGGCCCTTCGAGCCTGGCGGCGGCGGCATCCTACAACGCCTGGCCGCCGCTCTCGCAAACCGATGGCCTCAGTTGGTGGCGCAGCGAATTCACCTTTGCCAGCATCAAGGACGGGGCGTCGAATACGATCCTGCTCGGCGAGAAGTCGCTTAATCCGCAGTTGTACGAAAGCTGGGACGGTGGCGGCGACGCAGCCAGCATGTATGAAGGCCAGGATCTGGAATGCCACCGCTACGGCGGCACGAACTATCCGCTGCGCCAGGACCGCGCAGGGGTCTCCACGCAGCATGCGTTCGGCGGCCCGCACGCGGGCGGTTGCATGTTCCTGCTGTG
>JBBDLY010000083.1:0-7634 GCA_040878585.1 Pirellulales bacterium | reverse complement strand
CCTCCATGTTTTGTTCCTGTGATTCATCGCTGCAAACGGCTACTCCGTCGCTTTCACGCCGAGCTTCTCCAGAAAGACGCGTGTGTAATCCGCTTCGGGCAGATTTGCGGGTTTGCCGAACTGCTGGTCGTCGATCGGTCCGTTGAGCCGCACCTCGAACAGTTCCAGTATCACCACCGCCGTGGTCCGCGGTCCTTCGGCCTCTTTGTTGAGCCGATGATATTCAATGCGATGCGGAAAGTTGCCTTGCTTGCCAATGTAAATCACCACTTCGTGAGGAACCTGCATCGACAGGCCGTCGAGCCGCACGGCGTTGCCGGCGCGGATTGCTTCGACCTGGTCGGGCAGTAGTTTGGCGAGCGGCTCGGGGCGCCAAACGCCGCGCAGCTCATGCACCGGCACGTCTCCTAAGTAGGTCTCGCTAGTGGGCAAAAACTGAAAGCCGTTTTGTAGATCGCCGAGCATTCGCGGCAAGCCCCCCATCGCCAGCGATTCGGAAACGAGCGGCGTCGCTTGCCGGTCGCGGGCGTTCAACTCGTCGCGGACGCGGCGAAGATCGACAATCTTTAACTGCGGCTGGCCGTTGAGATTCTCGTAGATCCACAGAAACCGGCCGTCGGATACTTGGCTGATCGTGCTGCTTGCCTGGGCGCGTTGGATCGACATTTCCAGGCGGAACTTGCGCGACGCCCCCCTGCCCTGCTGCAAGTACAAACCGGGGCCGGCCAATTGATGACCGAGCAAATTAATCTGCTGACGGAGACGCGCGGAAATCGAATCCTGTCCACGAACGCTCTCCAGCGCCGCTTGCATGATGGCATTACCCCGCTCGATCCGCTGTTCGGTTCCTGCGCCGTAAGTCACTGGCACAGAGTCGGTTACGGTGTTTTCAGTGGCGGTGGCGGAAACCGGCGGTTGCGCGCTGCCGGAACTGCCAAGCAAGGCAGCTAGCAAGAGTGCGAAGCTGGGGAGTTTGCAGTTCATGTTCCGGTTTTACGGTTTTTACCAAAGAAAACGATTCTGACGTGCCGAATTCTACATGACGTCGGAGGTCACACTCATCGGCAGGTTCGCGCCCCTTGGCTCGAACCGGACTGGCCGATTGTACCGCCGCCGCGATGCGGAAGTCCACGGCAGTCTTGTCGCGGGATGACCGAATCCAGGAATCACTGGGAACGTCGAAATCGCGTTATTGGAGCGAGAGCGATTGTTCACCACGCGTTTGCAGCCCGTCTTGTGCGGGGGGAACCATTCACGAGACCGCCGTTCATAGGGAACCAGGCATGAGAAACCGCATTACCCTCGTTACCGCAGTCTGTATTGTTGTCGCCTTGGCGACCACAGGCTGCCGCTATCCGCTGAAGAACAAATTGCCGCCGGCCCAACGGTTGATGGAGCCTGGCCCCGGCGTGGGCGGTCCCGGCCCCGGCGTGCTGATGCCGGCCATGGATATGCCGATGCCCGCCATGGCCTCGCAGATGGCGTTTGTCGGCCCCGCCGGCATGCATGTTACCTGGGACGTCGGCGGCATGGGCATCTTCGACAGCCAACCGCTGGTCACGCCCGGCACGCAGGACTTTCCGCAAGGGGGCATCTATCGCCTGAAAGTGACCAACATCCCCGGCCGACCGGGCGTGGAACTCTATCCGTCGATCGAAGTCGCCCCGGTCACGCCGCGCACGGAGGCCTACCTGGCTCACAACGCGATCCCGATCCAGTTCACCGAGGAAGACTTCGACCAGGTGCTCAGCGGCAACTTTGTAACCAAGGTGATCTACCTGCCTGATCCCGAATTCCAGGAAGTACCGCTGGCGGGTATCGACACGGTGGTCAGCACGCGACTCGACCCGGGCGTCGATCCGATCGTCGAGGCGGACCGCCGCGGATCGATCCTCTGCATCGTGCGGCTGGGCAACAAGGACCTGGGCGGCCCCGGTCAACTGGAAGGCGTTGCTCCGGTCAATTACGAGCAAGCGATGCACGGTGGCGGGTACATGCACGGCGAAGGTCACATGCATGGCGGCTATGCGGGAGAGATGCCGCACGGCTACGGCCCGGCGATGATGCCGCCGACCGGTCCCGGCGGCGCCGCCGTACCGCCTTACGTGGCCGGTATGACCGCTCCCCAGTACGGCATGCCGACCAGCGGAACGCCGATCGGCCTGCCCGGTCCGCCGCACATTCCCTTCGGTGGGCAAGCCGGCCTGCAACGCCACGTGATGGTCAACCACACGCCGCAGCATCTGCCGCCACCGACCGAGAAGATTCACATGGATCTGAAGCAGTCGCCGGGCTACCACTACCCGCGGCCGTCGAACCACCTGTGGCTGCACGAGAAGACGCACGCCGCCCCGGCCTGGTTCCGCAATTCGTTGCACGATCGCAAGCAGCATCAGGCGAGCGGCCAGTACGGCGACGAGTATTGTGAATAAACAGTCGCGACCGCCGAGGACGGAGAGCCGTTCCTCGGCGCTGCGAACTAATTTCTCCCAGCAAGCGAACATCCGCAAGCCGGGAAATCCTCTTGACGACGTATCCCAGACAATGGTTCTTACGCCTTGCACCACGGCAACTTGTCAGCACTTGCGCCGGTTCCTCGGAACCGGCGTAATTGTCGCGACGGTGCTGGCGCCTTGGATCGGCTCGCAAGTTGCGAACGCTCAAAGGCCCGGCATGCACGACCGTCAAACCTGCGACATGCCTCCGGGAGCGATTGGCCGCTGGCAAGTTCAGCAAGGCGGACCATTGGTGGGATACTTTCAGCCGGTGGAAATCAAGGCTCCGCGAGGAGCCTTGATTTCGCTGGCGCATGAGGGCTTCTTCGACCGGGGCGAACCGTCGCCGCGCGGCGCCCGGATGCTGGTCGGAAACGTCTATCGGTTCCAGATGACCAACATTCCCGGCCAGCCCGGCGCGGAGCTGTTTCCCACGATCGAAGTCATCGATCGCACCTATCCGCCGAGCCATCAAGCGCCGGCTTTTCCGGTCGAGGTGGCGATTACGCAAGAAGACCTGGTCCTGGCATTGCAAGGGCGTCTGGTGACGCGAGTCGTTTATCTTGAGGATCCTCACCGCGCCTTGCCGACCCGACAGCCGGGCGGCCAGCAGGAATGGTTCGAGGCGGGCGAAGGCGAAGATCCGCTCGACGTGGCGCGGACGATGGGACGGCCGATGGCCATCTTGCGAATCGGCGGCCGGGTGCCGGGGCAATCCGGCCCCACGCCGCAATTCATGTACGGCTCGCCGCCGTGGATTCCGTTTGAAATCCAACAGCGTCCCGCCGAACTACGCGGGCCGGTTCCCGCCCGACCGATGCCGGAAGGCGCCGCGCCGGAAGAGGCCGCGGAAGAGCAACCGATGCAGGAGGCGCGGAGCAGCCAGTTGCCGTCCGCCGCCGACTGGTCGAACAACCCGCCAGCAAGGTAATCGTCGATGAGCAATAACGACCGGCAATCCGTTGCCGCAAGTTTCTTTCCGCGCTGGTGGCGCTATACGATGATCGCCGCCTGCGTGCTAATCCTCTGCTCGTGTCGGGGAATGCATAGCGACCAGCCGCCGGGGCCGCCGCCCGGGCCGGCCGGCGGCTCGTTTTCTCCGATGCCGCTGCCGCGACAACGCATCGATCAGCCGATGGCCCAGGCCATGCCGTGGCAGCAAGCGATGCCGCAGCCGCAGCCATCGATGCCGCCGTCCTACGCGCAAGTCGCCTACCATGAAGAAGTCGGCGCGCCGCCGGCGGCCCATTACGCCGCCTATCCGCCCGGCTGCGAGCAATGTCCCGGCGACGGCGGCTACATGCATCCGCCCGGCACCCCTTGGCACGCCCAGGGCGAGGTCTGGAAATTCGCCCAGGACGAGTACCTCTGCGATGGCGGCGACCACGGTATTCCGGCCAATGTGAAGGGCGACTTCGAGGTCCACGGGCTGGACGTGGAAGATACGATCGTCCACTACGACACGCTCGACGGCCGGGTGGAGGTTGTGCCCAGCAACCGCGTGTGCGTCTATGCGCCGAAGTTCGGCTCGGTCCGCCGTGTCAGCGGGCCGATCATCCACGGGGTGCGCAACGCCGTGGCCGACTTCCGCATCCGGGCCACGCCCACGCCGGTCGAGGAGACCAACGGTCCTCGCAACTTCCTGCTGCCAGAGCAAGCCGTCGGCGAAGTCGGCCGCATGAAGATTGTCAACGCGCAGTTGGACCAGCCGGCCCTGACCACGCTGCGCGAGCAGCGGGTAATGCTGGCCCGCAACGGATTTGAGGCGTACGAAAACTTCCAACTGATCCGCCGCGGCGAGATCGAAGTCGCCGAAGGCCCGATGCTGGCCAAGCACATCGACGCGGCGCTCATCTGGCAGGAAGATCAGCCGCCGGTCGTGCTGATCAAGGACCAGCCGGCGGTGGTCGAGCTGTCGTTGCAGCGGGCGCAAAAGGTGTACGTCGTCGACCGACCCGACGGGCCGGAAGAAATGCGGCTGGTCAAGGTTGCCAGTACGCGAACCGCCAAACCGGGCGACATTGTCGAGTTCACGCTACGATTCGACAACACCGGCTTCGACACAGTCGGCAACGTCACGATCATCGACAAGCTGACCACGCGGCTGGAATACGTGCCCGACACTGCTCAAATGAGCGTCGAAGGCAACTTCTTCACCGAGCCAAACGAAGCCGGTTCGCTCACGCTCCGCTGGGAGATCACCGAACCGATCCCTGCGGGCGAGGGCGGCATCATCCGCTTTCAGACGCGGGTGCGGTAGCACGCGGTGGCAGGTGCTCCAGCGTTTCCGCTTAATGCTTGCGATGGCGTCCAACCTGCATTATTCTGCAGGAATGGTGGCATAGCGGCTTTATGGAAACAGGTCGATGTTTGAGCAAATCGCTGGAGGGTCTGTTGGCGCGCGCATTGTCGTGCAGACTCGCCTGGGACGTAGCATCGACAATGAAATCCGACCGTCTACGTCTCATGATCGGCAGCGAGCCGATGTCCAGTATCACCAGTATCGGATACAGTTCGGAAATCGCTGGATTCAACGCAAGTCTGCATGTGGAGAGTATAATTGTTTCGGGATGTTATTTGCTTCACGGCGGACCGGCATCTTCGAAGCCCCAGAGGTGGAAAAGATATTGCACGACGACGGATATGAGGTGCTGCACGACGTCCAAGCCGTGAGAACGGGCGACATTGTGTTGTATCGACTCAAGCCAAGCGGAGAGCTGGCGCATGGCAGCCGCGTAGTCACCGTCGTGCCAAGGAAGCCGGTTCCCGATATATGGGTGCTTAGTAAATGGAACATTGGCTGGGGCGAGGACATTCATCCGATCGGCGAAATTTGCATGGAGAACTCTGTGCGTCATTGGGACATCTGGACGGAACGAAATGGTAGTTAGCCATAGCCTGACGGCTCTTCTGGAACAATTGTGTTCGCATGAGTTCGTCTCAAAGTTTAGCGTTATTGCAACGCCTCAGGCCGCGCGCGAGTTTCTACTCGAAACCCGCGAGGTTCAGACCTTGCGTGCGAAATACGAAGCGGGTGAATTGACCGACGGCCAGCTTCGTGAATGGGTCGACGAACTGCTCGCCGAGTATCGGCCCGGCCAGGCTTTTGAGAGTGAATGGGCGCTCTGTGCGATCGCAGTTTTCCTAGAGCGTTATGACAATGATCTTGCGACAGAGTACTTGAACGATTTGACTGCCTTGAGCGCGCCAGAGCTTTCCTTTGCCTCGCGTGTCGCAAGAACCTGTTTAGAGAACCGGTCCAAGGGCATGTCGTCCGCTCGGTAATCATTTGTGCTGTCATTTGCGAAGCAAGCAAGAGGTTGTCGCACGCCTGCCGGCTTCGGCAAGTGCCATGATGTTCTGACAACGTCGCAGCGTATTTGCGGTAACAAGACCTATTGCGGCGCGTCGTGCTGTCAATTATCCTCCCGCCGGCATTTCTTCCTTGTCGCGTGGTGGTCTGGATGATTCAATCGGCATCAAATACCTATCTCTGCCCCGGCGAGCGGCATGGCGTTTCGCGGGCCGTGCATCGGGCGCGGTTGGCGGCCGGTTACGATGCCTGTCGCGAATGTCCTCACCGCGGCGATACTGCCGGCCTGCCCCGTCGCCAGATCGAACGGTTGGAACAGATTCGCGTGGCGAAGCGTCCGCTCGATTTGTTCCATCCGGAAGGCGCAGGGGGACGTTACCTCAACCTGCTCGACGCGGCGGCCGTCCGCCGACTGGCCATGGCCCATGCCAAACTGCTCCGAGCCGGCACGGCTGCCGTCGCGGGCGACTACTGCGTGGTCGTGGGACACGACGGTCGTAGCGAGACGGCCGAATTGGCCGTGGCCGCTCGCGATGGGCTGCGGTTCTTCGGTTGCCCGCCGCATGATCGCGGCGCAACGACGACCGCCGACATCGCCCGACGGATCGCAGCCGAGGGCGCCGCCGGGGGAATGTTCGTCGGCAACGACTCGGCCGAAACGGGCCGCATTGCGATTCGGTTTTTTGGGCCGCTCGGCCAGCCGCTCTCGGCCGGCGACGGCGCCACCGGCAAGCAGCTCTTCGGCGGTTCGCTCGATCGGATTGCCGAGGCTTATCATCGGCCCCCTTCCCGGCCGGTACGAAGTGGCAGCGACCAGCGCGGCGAGTCTTGCCCGCCGGAAGGTTTGATCGTCAGCGACCAAGGCGGACGCACACTTAGGTTCGTACTCGATACGGGCAACAGGTACTTGCGCCGCTTTATCCCAGCAGCGAGCGGCGGTCATCACGCCTTGATCCAACCGGCGGAGGAGCGGGTCGCGCACCGCCTCGGCGTAGGGCGCGGTCCGCTGGCAGCGGCCGTGATCCGACAGCAGGCCGACTTTGGCATCTGGATCGATGGCCACGGCGAACAGTGCCGCATCGTCGACGAACGGGGCGCCGATGTTTCGGCCGAACTGCTGACGGCGCTGTTGGCGGTCGAGGTCGCCGGCAGTACCAAGCGGCCGGTCATCGTCCTGGAGCCTGCCACGGCGAAGCCGGTCGTCGCGCTGCTGAAGCGGGTGGCCCAAGTTCGCCGCGGACACCCGCGATGCGAAGCGATGTTCGCGCGGATGGCCGAGACCGAGGCGGCCTTCGGCGGCGGCCCCAGTGGAAGATTCTGGTTCGGCGGCCCCACGCCGACCAGCGACGCAGCCGGCGCCCTGCGGCTGCTACTAAAAACCCTGCAAGCCGCCCGCGAGCCACTCTCCTCCCTGCTAGACCACCTAGAGCAACAGACGTATGATCGATCAAAAGCAGCGTGAAGAGCAGGCAGCGGTCAGCAATCAGCGGTCAGCGTTCAGCAATAACAAATAACAAATAACAAATAAGCAATCCAACATCCCCCATGCCCCAATCCTGGCTTGCAAAGCGTTCTTTGGCGTTCGATAGTTCCGGCATCCGCAAGGTGTTCGATCTGGCGGCCAAGTTGCAGGATCCGATCAACCTGTCGATCGGCCAGCCCGACTTTCCGGTCGACGAACGGGTGAAGGAGGCTGCGATCGAGGCGATCCGCGGCGACAGAAACGGCTACGCCCTGACGCAAGGGATGCCGGTGCTGCGCGAGAAGCTGCTGGCCGAAGTCCGCACCGAGTACGATCACGCCGACCGCGAATTGTTCGTCACCAG
>JBBDLY010000082.1:0-7694 GCA_040878585.1 Pirellulales bacterium | reverse complement strand
TCACAGATCCAACTCAATCTCGTCCACGTCGGTCGCGCCCATGGCTTGGCGTTCCACAGCCGTCAACTCGGTGTCGTTCATGGTCAAGGTATAGTGCTCGCGTGGATTAAAATCGGCAAACTGATCTACGCGGTCCAAAATGTCGGAGACCAGCTTCTTCAGGAAGATCCGTGGTGCCACCCCGACCTTACCCCCGAGCTTGCCGGCAACGGCATGCGCCAACTCCTGCACGTAGCCGTCGTCGCACATGGCGGCGATGCGGTCTGATGCTTGGGCATGTTGCTGGTAAATATCACGCACTTTGCAACCAACCAGGCACAATCTTTCCAAACTGAAGGCAGGCAACCGAATCTGGGGCGCCCGCGGGTTGTCAAACCGCGCATCCGTCTGAAAATCTACGTGCAGCCGCTGAGCCAATGGCTCCAATCGTTGGATGCCCTGGGGGCCGTCGTAAAACGCGGGCGTACCGGTGACGAGCAGGTACAGCCCGGGAAAGCGTCCCGAATCGACTTCGTCGATCAGTTGGCGCAGGGCATTGAGACTCTTGTCTCGGACGTCACTGCGGACACGTTGGATCGTTTCCACTTCGTCCAGCACGACCAGCAGGCCGGGATGCCCGGAATCGCGCAGCACAACCAGCACTCCCTGGAGAAAACTCAAGGCGCCGAAGTGGTCAATATCTCCCTTCACTCCGCAGTAGCGTTTGGCGGCTGCGGCCACGTTGGGCTGACCAGCCAACCAAGCCAAGATACCGTCAGCCATCGCTCGATCTCCGGCAGTCTGCGCCTGCCGATAACCGCGCAAGGCCGCGCTAAAGGTCGGGGCCGAGTTAGTGACCTTGGCCAACCGTTGTTCGAGAAGCTCGTTGGAACGTTCTACCAAAGCTTGCTGGTCGTTCTCACTGACGGTGCCTTCGGCAAGGATGTCCTCTTCTAAGGCGTAAAACCAGCCGTCGACGATGTTTCGCCAAGCGCCCTGTGGCGTATCGGCGGTCGACAGTCGCTCCATGAGCCGTCGGTAGACAGTCTCCAAACGATGCAGCGGTGTTTCCGTTTCTGATACCTGAACCTCAGCGGAAGCGAAGCCGAGTTTACGGGCGCGATCCGCCAGCCAGCGAGCGAAGAACGTCTTGCCGCAGCCGTATTCGCCCCGCACCGCTTTGAAGACGCTGCCGACCGAGGAAACCCTACGAAGCTCCTCGTCCAAAGCCGCCTCGAATCCTCCCAGACCAACGGCAAACGCATCGAGGCTATTGCGCGGCACCGTCCCGCGCCGCAAGGCGTCGATGATTTCTAGTCTGCGTTGGGGGCTGATGCTCATAGGTCACTCCACCAGGTCAAACTGCTTGAGCAGCAGATCGCGGTTTAGTTCAATCGTGTCCGAAGCATCGTCGCGGCGCAGAATGTCATAGCCATCCACGTTAAGCACGCGTTCGGTTTTGGCCAACAAACCTGGTAAGCGAACGGGAGCGAACTCCAGGTTTCGCGCCAGCGCGATGCTGGTCATTTTCCCACCACGTCCGTCCAGGACACTGAGCAGCTTGGTAAAGACTTCGTGCGAGGGAACACCTCGCCCCCCCAGCCGCTTCTGATCCTCGAAGACCGGGCAGGCGAGCAGCCGCACGACCCATTGTGGCACCACCACTTTAGGCTCCACCAGTGTGTCGATCTTTTCGGGCGGCGTGTCCACTTCTTCCAAGTCGAACAACGTGCCACCGGGTTGCGGCTCAATCGGCTTGAGGATCGGAGCCGGCGTTTCCTCTACAACTGGTTCCATCGTAGGCTCGTCCCACCAGGCAGGTGTGTCGATTGGTTGTTCGCTCCAGCCCTGCGGGAAACCATCGGTGCTGGATAGGACGGTGATTGGGACAACCATTTCCTGCGGCGTCAGTCCGCCGTGATAGCCGTTCTTCTTCATGCCATAGCGGGTGCGTTCGCTCCAAGGCGCGATCAACCGCTGCCCGTCCACCAAGACTCGCGACCCTTCAACTTGGAACTCGTCCTCTCCGGCGTCGCCCTCCGCCTTGCGCCATCGTTCGCCGCCGGCAAGTTCATCCTTATAAGCTCGGCCTTCGGTCTGGCAGTCCAGCACGTGCCCGTGGTCGCTTAGCATCACGACCAAGCGGCGTGCGATGCGGGCCTCATGCAGCAGCGCGGGGAGGACTTTGATGACGTCGCGTGACCAGCGCGTGTCAATCTGTTCGCCTTTGAGCAAATGGTCGTCCACGGCATTGACCACGACTCCCACGACGCGACGGTGGGTCGAGGCAATCTCTTTTCGCACTTCCGCGGCGAGGTCCGAGTCGTCGGGTTCCTGGAGGCCGGCCTTGTGGAATAGAACGGGCGGCGAACCGCTACGGGAGTGTGCGACGAGGTCTGAATGCTGGGCAAAGCCGGCCTTCTCGTGCTGTTGTCCACCTTGGCGAAGTGACCCGCACAGCAGGCTTGTTCGCGAAAACTCGGTGACTGAGGGAATCGTCGCCAGTCCCGGGCGGTTGAAGTGTCTGCCCGGTTCCGAGATCGCGATCCACTCGTGGCGCATAATATCGGGCAGCAACTCTCGACACACCGCGACACTCATCCCATCGACAACAATCACCAGCACCAAGCCTTCAGCAGCCAGCGGTGCGACAAACTCCTTCAAAATCTGTTCCACGGGAACAACTTCATCCCCCTCGCTTCCGGCAGCCGTCCAATCTGTGAGCAGCTTGGCAAAGACTCGGGCCTGCTGCTGACGAGCTTGAGTTATCTGCTCGAATAACTTGGCATACGCTTCGGAAAGTTTTTGAACCGGATCACCGCTCCGCAAACTGAGTCTCGCCCAATCGATGAATCCCCCTTCTCGCAGGTGAGCGTTGGCTGCCTCGGCAAACGAGTGCAGTTTGGCCAGTGAGGCCACACGCCTGCATTTCAGCCAGCGGACCAGCCGCAAAGCCATGTCGACCCGTTCCAATCGCCGCTTCTCGGCGTCCGACTGGTCGTGACGACGCACTTGCTGCTGGGCGTCAAGCAGTCCATCCAAGTTCTCCCAGGAACCGCGTTGTATTACGCCCGATAGTTGCTCTCCAACGTGCGCGAGGCGCTGGTCGAAACCGTGCGGTGACGTGTCACTAAGATACGCTGATCCATCAGCCTGTACTTCGCGTAAGATTTCGTCCGCACGCTGGATCGTCTGTCGATAGACCTTCGATCCCTTTTGGCGCAACGATCGCACTACCTCGGTGGCGGCTTGGCTCCAGCGCTGCATGTGCTCTGGCTTCGGTGACTTGCCGTCGAGAAATCGTTCTTCCAGCTTGCCGGTCGCCTTTTCCAGTTTACCCAGCGCAGAGGGGTGGTACACGACGCCGGCAGCCAGGCCGATCGGCAGTGCGTCCGGCTTTTCCATTCGCGCGATGCAGTGCAAAATGATCTCAGCGACCGGACCGGCCTTTTCGGCCAGCCATTGGATGGCTCCGTCGCGGAAGTCTTGCTGACAACGACGAAACCGGGTCATCGCCTCAGCATCCAGAGACCATTGCAACAACGACGTCAGGTCCGGCGATTCAGCACTCAGTGCAATCGCCTGGCCCAGCAGCAGTGGCCAGACGGTCTCGGCGTCCAGAAAGCCGCCGCGGGCGGGCGGGTATTCTTTCAGCTCCAGCAACGATTCGGCGATCCAGGCGTGCTTCGTCAGACGCGGATCAACTGCGTGGGCATCAAAAAGCGTCCGCACAATCTGCCACGAATCAATCTCGAACAACCGCCGTTTGGCCAAACGCAACAAGGCGTCGTCACCCAGGTCATGGTCGTTGAGATTGGTAATCAACACCTTTGTGGACTTGTCCGCAGTCGGTTGCCGCAGCGCAAGGCGAAACGCCAGCGACGAATCACATTGATGGATTTCGTAGTTCTGATCGCCGTCGTGCTTGATCGATTCACCGGTCCAGCGTCCCGGAGAGCGGATGCCAATCACGTTCGCGTGCGGCACCTTTTGGCGGATGGCGGCAACCTGGGCTTTGATTTGGCCGAATGTGGGAGCGGTCATCGCCGTCATGGCTCACCTCCCTCTTCGATCACCCAACTCACATTCACGCGCACGGACTGACCCGGTTTGAGCCGACTGTCGAGGTCGGAGAGAACTTCCTTCGCAGCCGAGAGCGTGAGATTCTGATTGGAATCCTGTCCGACAATCTGTTTCGCTTGCTTCGCGGGCGGTTCGAGCGGCGGGGGCGCGACGGGAGGCTTTGTTCCTGTGGGCTGCGGCTTTACTTCCACGAGCTTTTCCAGCAGCCGCATCGCCTGCGCCTGAGCCGCCTTCAACGCTGGCGCGAGTTCGACCACATGCTCGTCGCTGGCCAATGCTTCTTGCAGCTCCTGACGTATCTGCTGAGCCGTCGCCTGGTGCTCCGCGGGCAACTTTCCAATCAGTTCAAACGTCTGCCAGCCGGCCGTATCGAGATTGCCTTCCAGCTCCGCAGCCTTGCTGACACATTCTCCCATCGCTGTTTCGCTGGTCGCCACTGTGGCCGATGCCAACTGCTTGACGACGGCCGCCGATTCCGCGGCGTTCAACGTATCGACGAGCACCTGAGTCGCGACTGCCGTCTTCATGCGATCGGTCGCGTCCGGCGTCATTCCCAGTTCGGTCATCCGCTGTTTTAAGAGCAGGCAGTACGACTGGCATTTCTGTCGAGTATCCCCAGCCTTCTTCTTACACTCGCCAGACAGCTTGCTGACGTTGCCGGCGCTCAACAGACGTAGTCCAGCCACTCCAAAGATGCTGCCGGCGCGTGCCAGGGCCAGCTCCCACTCGGAATTGCCTGGCAACTTGTCCTTTCGCAACTCGCAGGCTTCCGGGACGTTGGCCAAGGTCGCCTCGTAGGGCGCACCGTGCAGATAAAGAGTCTGGCTTGTCTGAGCGGCATAAACCAGAATAACGAGGTTCTGCGCATCCTTCGGCAACCCCATCGGTTTGGGATCGTCCATCCACTTACGAAGTTGCCCGACCGTCATAGCGCTCCCCGTCTCCGCCGCCTTCCTGCTGAAATGGGACTTCCAGTGCTGCCCCAAGACGAAATGGGTCTTGTCCACGCCCAGCTCACCTAACAGCAAGGGATTCGCGATCTGTCGAACGAGCGGTCGCTGCGTCTTCTCGATTTCGATCCGTCCGTCGGCCACCTGCGTCGCGGGCAGGATTTGCTCGTAAACCTTTTTCAGCGAGTGGGATTTGATCTCTGCCTCAAAATGGGGCGCGGCAGGGAACTCGTGCTCCAGGGCTTGGCTTAGTAGATGCTGCATCGCGCCCGCCAGGTTGGCGGCAACCGGGGGCTGCGGCACAAACCCCAGCGCGAGCGTTACATAATGTTCGTTGAGATCCAGATCGTGCGTTGTGTCGAGCGACCCGTCCGTCAAGGAGTCCAAGCCGTAGGCCGCGTCCAGATGGTTTTGCACGCGCTGGCGTAGTTGACTGCGTTGGCTTTCCAGCACGCTCTTGGCGGCTTGCCGATCCTGGGGCGACAAGTGGTTGGTGAACTGACCGAAGCGTTCGCCGGTAAGGACGTGCTCCAACGCTACCAGAACACCCAAGTCAACCAGCGCTTCCTGGCTAAAGAAAGACGGCACCCAGCACAGGGTCTTGGCCCCCTCGGGATGCGACTGCTTAAACCTCTGGACCGTGCTCAGGTCGTCGCGCGGACCGTGGCCCGCTTCATCGAACGGAAAGTCGATAATCAGTTTCCAGTCCGATTCGTCGTTGTCGAGCGACGAGTTGGGCAGTTCGCGGATGTTTTTGAACAGCACCTTGCAGTTCCGTTTCGTGTTGCGCCACCAGAAGTCGTGGAACTGCTCGAACTCGCCGTCGCCCTGGATGCCGATTTGCTCGAATAGCATCTGCCGCACACGCCGGATGCGATTGCCCTGGTTGTCGACCTGTTGCCGCGCCTGCTCAATGATCGTGGCCGTATCGACGCCCGACAGTTGCACGGAAATCGTCGGATTGGCTTCCTCGCCGATATTGATTTCGCCGACGGAGCCACGCCACCTTTTTACCAACCGCAGGACTTCCGCCGCTTCCTTCCCTGGGATGGGCGACTTAATCGTGCCATGATTGAGGGCCGCCAGTTTTTCCGCCGTCAATGCCCGCAGCGATTCCACCTCCGGCACGAGCGCCGAGAGCAGCAGTGTTTTCACCAGCCGGTCGTGATTGCAAAACTGGATGCGTTTCGGATCGCTGTGAGGCAACTTCGCGACCTCTTCCTGACGGATGCCGTTATCTTTCTCCAGCACCGGCAGTAGTTTCTGATGGTACAGACGCTTGGCGTTGTCAAAGTGGATCGCCATGTCTTGGCTGAAGGCTTCGTCGCCGTGAGCAACCACGTCGAACAGGTCGCCCACGGGAATGATCTCGCCCAGTTGGAGCGTCTCTCGATGATCGACCAGAAGCTGCATCATCACTTTCAAGGCGGTCCGCTCGCGTTGCAGCACGCTGGAAACCGCGATCAGCGTTTGCACCAGCGCCGGGCTGAACGGGTAGACTTGGCGGAACATCTTCCGATCCCCTTCCTGGGTCAGCAGGATGCTCATCACATTGTCTTTCATACGCGCCGTTTGCTCGAAGGCGGCGTCCAGTTCGCTACGGGCGGAGGCGTTGCGACATTTCAGCACTCGCTTCTCGGCGATGGCGGGCAGGTTGCGATCCTCCAACGTGATCGTGTCGAAGCGTCCCTGCTGCCAATCGAGCGAATCGCTGAAGCTGAGCTTCTCGGCCCCCGGCACGTGATCGCCGACCAGCTCGCGCAGATCCCGCTGCCGCGCCACGAAGCTGACCAGCGGAATCGGACGATCCGCCGATTGGGCTTCGACGAGGTTGGTCAGTTTGGCCGCCTCGCGCTTGACGAACCCCAAATCCACGGAGTTCGTCGCCAGCCACAGGATCAGTTCGTCCAGAAACAGAATCAGCGCGTCGTAGCCCTGACTCTTGGCGTGCTGGCTGATCAGCGACAAGCCCTTGTCGAAGCGGACGAAGTTCCCGCCGCGATGGCTGACCACTTCGGCGTGCGAGGAGGCGACGGTCTTGAGCAGCGTGCTCACCAGTTGCAGGTGCCGTTCCAAGTCGGGCGGTGAGGTGGCGGCTTCGTCGAACGAGGCCGCGTCCCAGGTCGCTTCGAGTTCTCCCCAACCGTCGCCGCTGCCTTGGCCCTCGTTTAGGCGGTTGAAGAACAACTCGTCGCCGTAGTTGGCGCGTTCTGCCTGCGCCTGGTTGATGATCGCCGCCGAGACATAGACCGGCGGCGTGGGAGCGTCGGGATGAGTCGCCCGCATGAAATCGACGTAGTTACCCAATACGCCCGACTCCATGTCGTGCGCGCCGATCATGTGGTACGGCACCAACAGGAACTTCTTGCCGGCCAGCCATTCGTTGTGCTTCTGAATCACCGACGCCAGCTCGGGAATACCGCGGGCAGTCGCGTTGCCTTGCAGGATCAGATGCAGCACGGCCATGAAATGGCTCTTACCGCTACCGAAGCTGCCGTGGAGATACGTCGCCTTGCTGGTGCGGTTCTGCACCGAGCTGCCGATGAACGACAGGGCCGCGTCGAAGCAGTTCGCCAGCTCGGGCGTGACAACGTAGTTGTCGAGCACCACCTCGGGACGCTTGATGTCCTCGGCCAGACGGAGAACAAAGTCTCCTTTCTGGACGCGGTCTGGGATGTCGAT
>JBBDLY010000081.1:0-1409 GCA_040878585.1 Pirellulales bacterium | reverse complement strand
TGCAATACGGCGCCCTTGCTGCGGCGCTGCGCGCTGCCGGCAATCTTCCAAGCGTGGGCGCCGGGGGCGGCGGCAAGCAATACGTCTCCTCGCGTGCGGCGACGGAAGCAGAGGAATTCATCGGCGTCCGGATCGGGGCGATTGCGCGGTTGCAGGCCGGCTCGCACCCCGAATTCAACCAACGCGTCGATTAGCGTTTCGTGCAGGGCATAGTATAGCCAGTCGCTATGACCTCGCGACGTTTCCGCGGCCGGTAGGGTGATGCTGTAGGTCAGTTCGGCATCGTGCAAAATCGCCCCGCCGCCCGTCGAACGTCGCACAAGGTCCGCCGCGCGGCTGGCAGCATGCGCGGAACGCCCCGCGTGCGATTGAAAGTAGCCGAGCGAAAGAGTCGGACGCGACCATTGATAGAATCGCAGCGTCCATCGCTTCTGATTTGGAGCGAACTGAAGCAGCGACTCGTCGAGCGCCATGTTCCACGTGCCGCGCGCCGCGTCATCGACGATCAGCCGGCAGTCTCGATATTCTATTTTTGGAGCGTTTCCCACAAGCTTGCTCAGAACGAGATCAAACTTACTGATGGCGTTAGCAGGCTTATTCTTCCAGGCGGCAACCTGGAGTAAACAGAGCGGGAGGGAGGAAACAGAACGAAGCACTCCTTCGTTCCCTCTGTTTCCTCCTGTTCAAATTGCCGTTTCTTTCCGAGTGATCCTAAACCGTTTCCGGCGTCCAGCGGAGTACGGGTTGCCGCGCCGCCTGGACTTCGTCGGGCCGGCTGATGCCGGTGGTGTGCGGCGCTTCGTGCAACACGTCCGGCGTTTCCTCGGTGATGCGGAACAAGGTCTCGGCGAACTGATCGAGCGTGGCCTTGCTTTCGGTTTCGGTCGGCTCGATCATTATCGCCTCCTTGACTACCAACGGGAAATAGACAGTCGGAGCGTGGAAACCGTAGTCGAGCAACCGCTTCGCCAGGTCCATGGCGGAAACGCCCTTCTCGCTTTTTAGCTTCGCGCCGGTCGCCACGAACTCATGCATGCAGCGATCCCCCTGTGGAACATGGAGGATATGCTTCACCCGCGACAATAAGTAGTTGGCGTTCAGGACGGCATTTTCGCTGACCGCTTTCAGCCCCTCGGGGCCATGCGTACGAATGTAGCAATACGCCCGGACAAGCACCCCCACGTTGCCGAAGAACGCACGCACGCGGCCGATCGACTTCGGCCGGTCGTACTGCAGCCGATAGACGTCTCCCTCGGCGGTGGACTGCTTGATCACGATCGGCGCGGGCAGATACGGCCCCAGCTTTTCGGTCACCGCGATCGGCCCCGCGCCCGGGCCGCCACCGCCGTGCGGACCGCTGAAGGTCTTGTGCGGATTGTAGTGCATCATGTCGGCACCGAAGTCGCCCG
>JBBDLY010000080.1:0-1415 GCA_040878585.1 Pirellulales bacterium | reverse complement strand
AAGCTAGCCACTCAAACTCATTCACCAGCCAGACAAGCTGGCTGGGGTCTCGATTCGTGGGTAATGGCAAGCCTGCTGACCGCTTGCAGTTCAACGTCAGGCGGTTACGTTAAAGGCATTGCAGCGTTTCAAAACCGGAGGCGAGATCGACCTTGGCCAAACCAACCGAGAACAGAATCTACATCATCGGCATGGGGGACGACGGCTGGGACGGCCTGACCAACGCCGCCCGTAAGATCGTTTCCCAGGCGGAATTGCTTGTCGGTGACGATTCCACCATCGGCCGCGTACCCGAATTGGCCGCCGAGCGTCTCATCGTCGGAGGCGACCTCGACGCGCTGGTGGAACGGCTTCGCAAGGAACAGCATCGACAAGTCGTCGTGCTGGCCTCGGGTGATCCGTTATTCTACGGTGTGGCGCGGTTCCTCTGCGATGCGCTCGGCAAAGACCGCTTCGAGGTTCTGCCGCACGTGAGCAGCATGCAAATGGCCTTCGCCCGCGTCAAGGAGAGCTGGGAAGACGCCTATCTCACAAGCCTCGCCACGCACAGCCTCGCCGACGTGGTCGAACGCGTGCGGATCGCCGAACGGGTGGGATTGTTCACCACCGAGGAGAACACGCCCGGTCGCGTCGCGGCGGCGTTGCTCGAACGCGGCATAACCTATTATTCAGCGTATGTTTGCGAGAATCTCGGCTCGCCCGATGAATGCGTCACGCAAGGCGAGTTAGCCGATCTGGTCGAGATGCAATTCTCACCGCTCAACGTCATGATCCTCATTCGCGATCCCAATGCACCCGATCGGCCGAGCAACGCGGTAGGACGGCGGTTGTTCGGCAATCCGGACGATTCGTTTCTACAATCGACGCCCAAGACCGGCTTGTTGACCCCGGCCGAAGTCCGCTGTTTGGCGTTGTCCGAAATGGACCTCGGCGCGACCAGCGTAGTATGGGACATCGGCGCGGGGAGTGGTTCGGTGGCGGTGGAAGCCGCCGGCCTGGCCACGGCCGGTACGGTGTACGCGTTGGAGATGGATTCCGAGGACTACGAACTGATCAAGCAGAACGCAGCCAAGTTTGCCGCCGGCAATCTGCGACCGGTGCTGGGTCGCGCGCCGGAGGCGTTCGCCGACTTCGCCGATCCGGATGCGGTCTTCGTCGGCGGCACGGGCCGCGACGCGGCGAACATCGTCGAGCAGGCGTATCGGCGACTCAAGCCGGGAGGGCGGCTGGTTACCAATGCCGCCAGCATCGACAGCGTCAGCGACGTGCATCGCACGCTGAATGAACTCAATGGCAACGTAAAGGTGCTGATGATCAACTTAGCCCGCGGCACCTTTCAGTTGGAACGCGTCCGCTTCGACGCCCTCAACCCGAGCTTTCTGCTGTCGGTAGTGAAGAGGCGTGAGGCGTGAGGC
>JBBDLY010000079.1:0-1415 GCA_040878585.1 Pirellulales bacterium | reverse complement strand
ATGCCCGACTTTGCTTACATCGCGCGCGACGCCGGCGGCAATCGGATTGCCGGGGTGATTAGTGCGCAGACGGAGCGCGACGCGGTGACCGCCTTGTCCGGCAAGGCGCTGTTTCCGGTGCAGGTGGCGGTGGCCAAGGAATCGGCGCAGTCGGCCGGCGAGTTGTTTCGTCGTCGCCGGATCAACGGTCAACTAATGGCCGCCACCTACGGTCAACTGGCCGGCCTGCTCCGCAGCGGCGTGCCTTTGCTGCGGTCGCTGGAGGTGATTAAGGATCAGACCTCCAACACGGCGCTGGCCGACGTGCTGACGGACGTCTACGCCCGCGTCGAAGACGGTTCCACGTTGGGGGACGCGATGGCCCGTCACAAGGCGTTCAGCGAGATGGCCGTCAGCATGGTCCGGGCCGGCGGCGAGGGTGGGTTTTTGGAAGACGCACTCGACCGGGTGGCGGTGTTTACCGAAACGCAGGAGGATCTCAAGGCGCGGACCATCGGGGCGCTGGCCTATCCGATCTTCCTGGCCGTGGTCGGCACGCTGGTGGTCGGCGCGCTGCTGGTCTTTTTCGTGCCCAGCTTCGAGGAGATGTTCGCCAACTTGCGCGAGCAGGGTGAACTGCCGGCGGTGACCGAGGGGCTGCTGTGGTTCAGCGAGTCGCTCAAATCGTACGGACTGTTCTTCGTGATCGCCCTCGTGTTGCTGTATTTTATTTTTCGCTCGCGGATTCAGACCGAGCAGGGGCGCCGCTGGCGCGATCGCTGGATGCTGAAGCTGCCGATCGTCGGCGGCGTTTTTCAGAACTTGGCGGTGGCCCGCTTTTGTCGCGTGCTGGGAACGCTGCTCGGCAATGGAGTCGGCATCCTCAAATCGCTGGAGATCAGCCGTCAGGCGGCCGGCAATTGGGTGCTCAGCGACGCCATCGGTGCGGCGGCCGAGAATATCTCGGCCGGTGAATCGCTCGCCAAACCGCTGGCCGAGTGCGGCCATTTTCCGCCCACCGTGGTGGAGATGATCGCCGTGGCCGAGGAGTCGAACTCGCTCGATACCGTGCTGGTCCAGGTCGCCGACGGACTGGACCGCAGCACGCAACGCCGGCTCGATCTGGCGGTGCGACTGCTGGAACCGATCATGCTGTTGATTCTGGCGGCCGTGGTGCTGCTCGTTGTCAGCGGGTTGCTGCTGCCGGTGTTGAAGATGAGCAGTACCGTGTAAGGTAAAATGTAATCGTTTAACTCGTAGCCGTAGGCGCAGGCGGCATCGCGAGAATGTTGTAAGGAAGAGACGCTGCAAGTGACACCAATCGAGCCTGCATCAACCCCTCTCCCATTGAGGTTGTGAGGAAATTGCCATCCAACATCAGCCGAAGGGCGCTAGCCCCCGGTTGGCGCCGAAAAACCGGCCGCTAGCGCGGTTCG
>JBBDLY010000078.1:0-7764 GCA_040878585.1 Pirellulales bacterium | reverse complement strand
GAACTTGAAATGCTCGCCGCCTGGGTCGACGCAGGCGCCAAGTTCGACGGTCCCTCGGCAGCGACAAACCTCCGCGACCTCGGCGGCGGCAACGCCATGCCTGTTCCGCCGGCGGCGGCCGGCGAACTGCAATTTTCCACGCACGTTGCGCCCATCCTGGCCGCCAATTGCACCGGCTGCCACGGGCAAAACAATCCGCGGGCTCAGTTTGGGCTGAACACCTTCGCCCGGCTGATGCGGGGGGGAGAAAGCGGCGCGGCGATCACGCCCGGCAACGCGGCAAACAGTCTGCTGGTGCAAAAAATCAAGGGTACCGCCGCCGAGGGGCAGCGGATGCCGCTGGGCCAGGCACCCTTGCCGGCGGAGCAAATCGCAGCCATCGAAAAATGGATCAACATGGGCGCCGGATTCGACGGTCAAGATGCGAACCAGCCGCTCGAACAAGTCGCCGCGCTAGGGCTTGCCCGCAATTCGACCCACGAGGAACTGAGCCGGCAGCGAGTCGCAATGGCCCAAGCCAATTGGCGACTGGCCATTCCCGACGAAGCGGCCGTCGAACTGGAGTCTGCCAACTTCCTGCTGATGGGTAATGTGCCTCGTGAGCAGTTGCAGAGCCTGCAAACCATTGCCGAGCAGCAAGCGGAAAAGATCGAGTCCCTGCTCAATCTGCCGCCCGGCAAGCCGCTGGTCAAGGGCCGCATCACCTTGTACGCCTTCAGTCAGCGATTCGATTACACCGAGTTTGCCATGATGGTCGAGAAGCGGCGACTGCCGCGGGAAGTTGACGGGCACTGGCGGTACACCATCGTCGACGCCTACGCGGCGCTGGTGCCGCCAGAGGACGCCCGCGAGGTGTCGCTGCAATCGCTGATGGCCGAGCAGATCGCCGGCGTAGTGTTGGCCAACGAGACCGCCGCGCCTGGCTGGTTCGCCACCGGCACGGCTCGAGTGATCGCCGCGCGGCTCGATCCGGAGGATCCCCGCATCGCGGCATGGAAGGACCAAACACCGCTGGCGGCGCGCCGCGTTCGTTCCGCGGACGAGTTTCTCAAGCAGCAACTCCCGGCAGAGGAACAGGCGCTGCTCAGTTACGACTTAGTGCAAAACATGATGAAGAACGCCGCCCGCTATCGCAGCCTGATGGGCGAACTGCGGCAAGGGGCCGAGTTCGAAGCGGCCGTCGAGAAAAGCTACGGCGCGCCCTTGAAGACGATTGTCGAAACCTGGCTCCACACGGCCAGTCGCGGTTAAACGTGCCCGCGGCTTCCAGCCGCGCGCGGTGTGATTGCGTCTTCCAGCCGCAACATGCATGCCTGCCAGAGTTTGCAGTGATGCGATGAATGGGCTAACGCGCTGGTCGGCTGATCTGCAACAGCTCCGTCGGAATCGCTTCGTTCTGACTGCCCGAACGGAAGCCGGCCGGATCGATCGTGACGTAGCGAAACCCGAGCGACTTGAGATGGGCGTCGAGTTGTGCGAGCGACGCCTCCTTCATCAGGCGCGGTAGCTCCTCAAGCGGAACCTCGACCCGAGCGAGATCGTCGCGATGGTATCGCACGCGGCAGACCGGGAACCCCTCGCCACGGAGGTACTGTTCGGCAAGGTCGATCATCCGCAGTCGGTGAGGGGTGACTTCTTCCCCATACGCTACTCGGCTTGCCAGGCAGGGAGTGGCCGGTTTATCCCACACCGGCAGCTTCCAGTGGCGAGCCAATTCGCGGACGTCCGCCTTGGTGAAACCGCACTCCGCCAGCGGACTGCGAACCTGGTGTTCCGCCGCGGCGATCATGCCGGGGCGATGGTCGTTATAATCGTCGGCGTTGGCGCCGTTGACCATCACTTCGACGCCGAACCGGGCAAGCAATTCGCCCAACCGAGTGTACAGTTCATCCTTGCAGAAATAGCAGCGGTTGGTCGGATTGGCCGTATAGTTGGAGTTGGCAAACTCCGCGGTGGCGATCACCTCGTGCCGAATGCCAATTTGCCGCGCGACTCGACGTGCCACGTCGATCTCTCCCTCGGCCACCGCCGCACTTTCGCCGGTCACCGCGATCGCGCGGTCGTCCCACGCCAGCCGCGCCGCTTGCGCGACCACGCTGCTGTCGACGCCGCCCGAGAACGCCACCAGGCAGCCGTCATAACCGGCGACATGGCGCACGAGCTGCTCGGCTTGTAGATGGACGTTTGACATGCTGTTTCCTGGTCTGCTGCGCGTTTCTTGCCAGCCGGGTTCTCACTAACCGCGAGATACCCGTCGCAGGCACTCGACGGCCTCGGAGGGCCGACGTACTCGTGCCGGCCTCGGAGGGCCGACGTACTTTTGACGGCCTCGGAGGGCCGGCGTACTTTGGTTGAATTGCTAACGGTTCTCGTCCTCGCGATCCTCCCGCGGCTCACTCTGCTGCTCGGTCCATTCATGCAGGTCGTCGCGGAGCCGCGCGGCGTCTTCGAAGCGTTCCTCGGCCACGGCCAACCGCAACGCCTCTTGGAGCCGCTCCAGCGGCGTTTGCTCGGAAGCTTCCGCATGCGGCGGCGCGCCTTGTTGGTCGTCGTTAAGTTCCTTGCGCCAGCGCTCCAATTGGACCAGTTCCACGCAGTCCGCCGCTCGATGCTCCTGCTGGTACTCACTGAGAAACTGCCCAATTGCGGTTATGCCCGCGTCGATAGCGCCGACCGCGGCAGCGACGTCCTGCAACTGCAACAGCGGCGTGGCGACCGCTTTGGTATGCATCATGATCACGTAGGGCCGCCATTGATCGAACTGAAGTTTGTCTCGATCGCGGCGGGCATGGGCCTTGACGAAACGAAACAGCCGCAGATTGCGATTCGTATCGCGGGCGCACAACTCGTACCGCTTGAGATGCCAAAAGCTTGTGTACCGATGATAATATTGGATGCCCTCGCGGAGCAGGCGTTCGCAATCTTCCGGTTCGAGCATGAACGGCGTCCCGTCCGGATTGGCGGCGTCGTGCATCTGTTGGGTATGCTCGAAAAAATCGAGCCAGCTCTGCTCGCCGTCGATCTTCCGGCCGTCGGGACGGCCTTCGATCTCCAGTTGCAAGACGCCAAGCTCCAGGCGAACTTGAATCAACTCGCGGTCGTCGTCGCCGGCCACCAGCCGTACCGACATCTTATCTGGCTCGTAATCCCAATCGCGAATGATGTGGCTGATATCTTTGGACAAGGGAACCGCCTTGAAGAGGGGCCGGTGGCGTAGTTGATTCGTTCATAGAAGTTTATACGACGGCCGCGATGGGGAAAACGGGCGGAGAAGACGGAAGGCGAAACGTTGCCGATGCTGCCAGCTTTGGCGGCACCGGAGCAACCCAGAGCGCCGGGGAAACTGGCGGCTTCCCCCACATGGCCGCGGGCTGCCAGCTTCAGCGGCCGACAGACTCACCTGAACTGCGAGGCACGTGGGGCATGCTTTATTTCGCGCTCAGCTAGACAGCGAGTCTTCCGGCTCGCGAATCAGCGTTTCCATGACCTTGGTATTGCGTTCAATCGCGATCACGGTGGTCCGCTGCTCCACGCCGTCGGCCGTGCTGGCCACTACGGGGATGACTTGCCTTCGATCCGGCATGCTCATGCGTACCGTGAAGGATCCGTCTTCACGCAGTTCGACCGGTTCGCCGCGGAGCGTCACTCGGGCGTTGGGATTGGTGACGCCGTAGATGATCATCTCGGCCTCGACGTCGAAGACGAACTCCGACTTGTTGTTCAGGATCGCCTCGGGCGAGATCCCGTATTTGGTGACCAGCGGCGAGCCCATCGGCCGGCGGAGCCTTTCCTCGAACAGTTCCTGCAACTCCTGGGCAGTCCGCTCCCCGTCGTACCCGCCACTCATGGCGTAAACGCGATCGTAGTTGCGGGCGACGTCCGACCAGTTCTCGTCGATCGCGTCCTTGGAACCCGGCTTGGGCGTGGTCACCACATTACTGCGAGCCATGGAAAAGAACTGTCCGCTCTCGGCCAGATAGCCGATTTCCAGCCGGTACGTCCCCGGTGGATCGTCGACGTCGATATACCAGTTGTTGACGCCGCCGTGGATCTCGATGTCGCGGATCACCCGCTCGGTGGCGTTGGTGGTGCCGTCGGCAGTGACCGAGAGAAGTCGCACGATCGGCGTTGCGGCGTGCCAATGCTGCCCCAGCGCCGCGGCGGCCCGTTCGACCGATTGACGTTGGAGTTCCCAATGGACATGCAGCCAATACGGATCACGGACCATCACAATCAGGCGGTCCTTCTTTGGCTCCGGCTGTTTGGAGCGACCGTCGCGATACGCCAGATTTTTCTCCTTGTCGCGACTCTGCTGCAGTTTCTTGATGCGCCGCATCACGGCCGAACTGCGGGGCGCCGCGGGAGCTTCCTGCTTGGCGCCGTTGCGGCGACCGGTGGCTTTGCGACGCGTCTGGACCGTCTTCGACGTGCGCCGCGAAGCGGTAGTCGCCGACCGCGAACGGGCGCCCACGCCGGCGCTGGAGCTTTTGGAACTGGGACCGGACTTCCGGGCGACTTTTAACAAGGCGGTGACCAATTGGTCCTTGCGCATCGAATGCCAGCCGCTGACCCCCTCCTTTTTTGCCATTTCGGCGAGATCCTTACAGGTACATTCCTTCAGAGATGCTGCGGTAGTCAAGGGTTGTCCTCCGGATGGATGCGATCCGCACGCTACGCTGTTGTTGCGTGCCGGGTGCATATAAATGGCTCAAGCTGGTGTGGAATTCAGTAGATGTCGTTTCGGAACTAGCCCGATGGTATGCGGACAGTGGGATCTCGAGTGAGACGTCGTCCGTGACGGGAAAACCGAAAAAGCGAAGACGTCTAAGCCAAAGTCCGTGGCGGAGACCGCATTTCGCTGGCCGCGTGGCGGACACGCGACGGCCTCCCAGGAAGGAGACCTATGTTGTTCAGGAACTTGTTCGCAAACTCGGCCCACCCGACGCAAGACGGGCTAAAGGCCGTTACTAAAAAGTTCACCGATGAAGGCCATTCTAACAAGCCCCGGCCAGAATCGCAAATGAGAACCCCTCTGGAGAGCCGTCGATCTCACGGGTCCGAATGACGCAAGCGTTTACTTTGATTGGAGTTAAGGCATTGAAAGTTGCTTATTTGTGGCGGCGTTTTCCCTCGTGTGGCTTGGTGTGGCCGACCAGGCTTCTCCCGCGCTGCCACGGATCAGCCAAAGACCCGCTTGCGAAATGAGTTGCGCCCATCCGGCAGACTTTGTGAAAAATTACACGAATTCATCCGCCGGTGGATTGACCCTCGATATAGGGTCGGATAGATTGGGCAATCTAATTGCTTCGACGACTGGCCCAGACAACTTGTCAGATCCAGGAAACGTGATACAAGCCTTTAATTTGCAAGTGGTTGCGTGTTCGATTGCCACGGCAGGCGAGCCTGGGCGTGGCCAGGATCAAAGTGTCCAACAATCAGTCCGACGAGCCGAACGACGGCGAATTTCAAGTTCATCCTATTGGCCGTGCCGCTGAGTGGGTGTCGCGGGTTCTCACAGTTGTCATTTTAATGGTAGGCCCCGGTCTGCTGGGCAACTGGTTAGATGAGAAGCTGGGAACGAGTTTTCTTGTTTTATTGGGATTTGTGTTTGGACTGATCGCCGGCATCTACTACCTGCTGGTACTTACCAAAGTAATCAAAAAGCGTTAGCCTCCCCCAACCGTACGATTTGCTTTCAGCGTGAACCTCGCCAGCACCGCAACCTCCGAATCGATGGACATCGCGCACTTGCTGCGCGACGCGGCAGCGATTGCTTTGGCAATGGCGGTTGCAGCCGTGCCGATCGGCCTGATGGCCTGGTCGGGCCATGGATCGCTGGGACTGCTTTCCGTGGCCGTTGCCGCCGCCGTCTGCTACGGCAGCGTGGCGGCGGCGTTGCTGATTGCCTACCTGTTGCGCGACCCGGCGCAGGCACTTGCCGCTTTATTGTTGGGTATGGGAATCCGTGCCGGCGGACCGATGCTATTCGGCATTTACATGACGCAAACCGAACACCGCTTGGCCGCCGTCGGGCTGTTCGGACAGATCGTGTTGTTTTATCTGGTGGGACTGGGAGTCGAAACGCTATTGCGAGTCGGCCAATTGAAACGCGAGGCTCGCGCCAGCGACTCCGCGGCCGGCGATTCCCCAGCCGCAAGACAGACAAGCTAACCGTGATGCAGGCCCATGGCTGATCCGCTATTACATATTAAAGACTCGTATTACTTCGAGGTGCCCAAAGCGCTGTGGCCCTCGAACCGCGAGTCGATCGGCGAGTTCCCTAACCATTGGGTTCGTAACGATCCGCACTTCCGCAAGTGGGAAGCCAGGCAGATTCACGAAGCATTGGTCGAGGCGAGCGGCGACAGCGGCTTGGTGCTGGATTGGGACGCCCTGGCTGCCGAGTACGAGCATTGGCAGCACGAGGATCATGCCAATTTCGGCAAGCCGTTCGATGCTTTCCTGGAAGAAAAGTACGACACCACGCCCCCCGTGGAGCAAGGCGAGGAGGTCGTCGCCGGCACTTGGTACGATCAACTGCAAGGCAACACGGCGGAAGAGGCGGCAGCCTTCAAGCAGAAACTGCACGAGGCGATTGAAAGTCGCGACATCTCGATCAGTAGCTACATCGACAGCAACCCGGATTGGTCGCGCGACAAGTTCGAGGCATACAACAAGCACCTCTCCGGCAAGATTCTGATCCCCCAACCGTTTGCCGAGTTAAACAACCTGTACGAGGCGCAAAGTGGATTTGCGATCTCCAAGTTCATGGTGATCGAGTTGATCATCGCCGGCTTGCTGTTGTTGGTGTTCACGCGGCTGGCCAGTCGCATCAAGGACGGCGCCCAACCGCGGGGCACGTTCATGAACTTGATGGAAACGTTTCTGGTGTTCCTCCGCGATCAAGTGGCGCGGCCGGCGATTGGCGGAAAAGAGGCGGACAAGTTCGTTCCGTACATCTGGACTATCTTTTTCTTCGTGCTGGGCTGCAACCTGTTCGGCTTGTTGCCGTGGCTGGGCGCGCCAACCGGCACGTTTTCGGTCACCACCGCGCTCGCCTTGTCGACGTTCGGGGTGGTCTTAATTGGCGGCTCCAAGAAATTCGGCATTGTCGGTTTCTGGAAAAATCAGGTGCCGTCGATGGATCTGCCGCTGTTGTTGGCCATTCCGCTGATTCCCATGCTATGGCTGATCGAGGTCGTTGGCCTGTTGATCAAGCACGCCGTGTTGGCCATTCGTTTGTTGGCCAACATGGTCGCCGGGCACTTGGTGCTGTTGAGCATCATGGGCTTGGCGGTGACCGCCGCCACCTACGGCGGCACGGCCGAATTTTGGGTGACGGCGCCGATTGCCGTGATTGGTTCCACATTATTTAATCTGCTGGAGCTATTCGTGGCGTTCCTGCAAGCTTATATTTTTGCCTTTCTGTCGGCCCTGTTTATCGGAGCGGCGGTGCATCACCATTAGCCGCGCCGCCTGGTTTACGAACCGTATTGTGAGTGTTTTACTGACACGGCTTTTACTAACACAGTTGCTTTTTTGATTTTTTCGCACAAGGAGATGAATTCCGTGGTTAAGTTCGCCAAAGTTTCCTCTTGGATCCTGTTCTTCTTTTTCGCCTGCTCGGCCACTGCCTTCGCCCAAACCGGCGACAGCGTCGAGATCCTCAACGGTACCACGATCGGTGTCGGATTGGTGACTATCGGCGCCGCCTACGGCATCGCCAAGCTCGCCAGCAGCGCCTTGGAGGGCATGGCCCGGCAA
>JBBDLY010000077.1:0-7818 GCA_040878585.1 Pirellulales bacterium | reverse complement strand
ATCCGACCAAGTTGGACTACGCCAAGCAGCTTGCCGCGGCGCTGGGATTCGTGGGGCTGGCCCGCGCCGACCGCGTGCGAATCGAAACGCTGGGCCAGTCAGGCGGCACCCGCTCGCCCGTCTTCCGCGGTCGCCGCAGTCTGTGGCGGATGCAGCAATATCTCGAAGGGATCGAACCGAGCGAGCAACCGCCGCTGGCCGAGGGCGTGCGCAACTTCTGTCTCCGCAACAGCGGCAAGGGAATACTCGTGCTGATCAGCGACATGATGCACAAGGAGGGCTATGAATCGGCCTTGCGGTATCTCGTCTCGCAGCAGATGGACGTGTACGTCGTTCAGGTGCTCAGCCGCGAGGAGATCGAACCCGAATTGCAGGGCGATCTGCGGCTGGTCGATTGCGAGGACGGCGACGTGGCCGAAATCACCGCCAGCGCGCCGCTGCTTGCCCGCTATCACGATACGCTCAATGCGTTCGTCGGCGGGGTGCGCGACTTCTGCACTCGCCGCGGCATGTCGCACGTATTGGCCGCCAACGACGTGCCGGTCGACCGGATGGTCGCCAACTATCTTCGCAAGCAAGGGCTGGTGCGCTGATGCCCGAGTTGACCAGCATGTTGGCGCCCTGGCAATGGGCGGTGCTCGCGGCGGTGCCGCCGGCGATCGTGGCGCTTTACTTTCTCAAGCTGAAGCGCGAGCCGCTGGAAGTTCCCAGCACGTACCTGTGGAGCAAATCGATCGAGGATTTGCATGTGAACAGCCTCTGGCAGCGGTTGCGTCGCAGCTTGCTGCTGTTGCTGCAATTGCTGCTGCTGGCTTTGCTGGCGGTTGCGTTGTGGGATCCGAGTTGGCGGGGCAGCCAGTTTCCGCAGCACCGGTACGTGTTCCTGGTCGATCATTCCGCCAGCATGAACGCCGTCGATACGGGCCAGCCTGATCGCACCCGGCTCGACGTCGCCAAGCAGCGCGTCGCCGAGATGATCGATTCGATGGACTCCCGCGACGTGGGCATGATCGTCAGCTTTTCCGATACCGCGCAGGTTGTGCAGGAGCCGACAAACAATCACAATTTGTTGAAGCGACGGTTGGCGACCATCGAGCCGACCAACCGGCCGACGCGCCTGGACGACGCGTTGCGGGTGGCCGGCGGACTGGTCAATCCGGAAGGCGCCACCGCCGACGCCAAGCCGGCGGAGCTGGTTGTATTCAGCGACTTTCGCCTGCCCAGCGTCCGCGACTTCAACCTGGGGCGGCTCACGCCCCGGTTCGAGATGGTCGGCGATCCCGAAGCGGGCAACGTCGGCGTGGTGGCCTTCGCCGCGCGGCGGCTCGACGAGCGGCCCGACGACGTGCAAGCGTTCGCGCGGGTGGCCAACTTTACCAGCCAGCCGCGCCGGGTGCAGGTTGCCTTGCATCTCGACGACGCGCTGCACGACGTCAAGGAGATCGCCATCGACGCCGGCGACGATCAGGGAGTCGGCTTCACGCTCCGTGGATTGGAAAGCGGCGTGTTGCGGTTGGAAATCGACGGCGACGATTCGCTGGCGTTGGACAATCGGGCTTGGGTCGTCGTCGATCGGCCGCGGCGGGCGCGGACGCTGCTGGTGACGCCGGGCAACGTCAACTTGCGGCGAGCCTTGAGCACGGCGCGGGTCAACGAACTGGCCGAGGTCGAGTTTGCGGCGCCGGACGTCTTCGCCGCCGAGGAATACCAGCGGAAAGCTCAGCAAGGTTGGTACGATCTGGTGATCTACGACCAATGCGCGCCGCCGCAGATGCCGGCCAGCAACACGCTGTTCATCGGCCAATTCCCCTCGGACGGACGTTGGCAGTATGGCGACGATATCGAGCTGCCGCAAATCATCGACACCGAACGTACACATCCGTTGATGCAATTGCTCGAACTGGGAGACGTGGCCATCTCCCAGGCGCGGCAACTCAAGCCGCCATTGGGGGCGACGACCTTGATCGATTCGCACGAGGGACCGATCTTCGCCATCGCCCCGCGGGGCGGCTATGAAGACGCCGTGTTTGGCATGGAGTTCGTTGGCGTCGACGACGCCGGTCGGCGGACCTATAACACCAACTGGCCGCTGCGGCCCAGTTTTCCGGTCTTCATCCATGAAACACTGACCTACCTGGCCGGCAGCCGCGCTGAGACCGCCGCCGACAACGTCCAGCCCGGCGCGGCGCACGTCGTGCGGGCGATCGCCGCGCCCGAAACGCTCACGGTGGTCCTGCCCGACAGCGCTCGGCGGCAAGTAGCCCCATCGCGAGAAAATGAATTTTCGATCACCGCCACCGATCAGTTGGGCGTATATCAGGTCTTCGAGCAGGACAGGCTGACGCAGCGTTTTGCCGTCAACCTGTTTGACGCCACGGAGAGCGACATCGCACCCGTGCCGGGCGAGTCGGTTCTCGTGGGAGATACCGCCGTGGCGGTGCGGCAAAGCCCTGAATGGCAGTTTGTCAGGCACCAGGCGTGGAAACCGCTGCTGTTGCTCGCACTGGTAATCTTGCTGTTTGAGTGGTATATCTACAATCGGCGGGTTTACTTGTAGTGGCCCGTATTTTGCACAAGGATGGGAAGGATGGGCGGACAGGGATGGGCCGGCTGTTAGGCTGAAACAATTTCCGACTTACTTGACGCTACCACCTCACGGCGTCGAGCAGGTTGTTCTTATTCCGGATGAGAAGGCGCGCGGCGAACTCATGATTAAGCATCTATTTCCGTCAGATCGAAGTAAACCTCAACGGCGCAAGCCGTCTGGCAAGGCGAAGCAGGGTCGCAAGCGGAACGTGATCAATCGGTTGATCGAACGCGACATGATCCACAAGATCAGCTACGACGAGTACAGCAACAAGGTCCGCAGCATCTACGACGGGCCCAAGGGGGCGATGCTCAAGACATTCAGCGCTTTGAGCGGCCACGAACAACTGGGCGAGCGGTTGATCCGCGAGCGGCGCTTCGACGTCAGCGACGCGCGGCAGTTGCTCGACGTCGGCAGTGGAGCAGGGCAGATCATGCGGCACCTGCTCAAGTTCAGCCATCCGTCGGCGAACATAGTCGGCTTCGATCTATCGGCCGCCATGCTTCGCCGCGCCCGCCAACGGATCAAGACCGACCGACCCGCTCTGCTGGCGACCAACGTACTCCATCTGCCGTTTCGCGACGAAGTGTTTGACTGCGTGACCTGCGGTTACGTGCTCGAGCATCTGCCGGACGCCAACGCCGGACTGGCCGAACTATGCCGGGTGATGCAGCCGGGCGGACGGATGCTGTTGTTCGCCACCGAGGACAATCTGGGCGGCGCGTGGACCAGTCGCATGTGGGGCTGCCGGACTTACAATCGCGAGGAACTGCTGGCCGGCGCCGCCTCGGTCGGCTTGCATCTCACCAAGGAACTCTGGTTCACTAAGATGCACAAGGTACTCCGCGCCGGCGGCATCTGCGTGGAACTGCAAAAGCAGTAATCGTCTAATCGTCGGCCGGGCGGACGTCTTCTTCTTCGGCGAGCGTTGCCTCGCCGCCGCGGGAGGCGAGCACGCGTTCCACAGTGCTGAGCAGTTGATCGAGCCGGAACGGCTTGTAGAGCACTTCCTTCAGGCCCGCCTGCCGCGCCTTGACGATGGAATGTCCCGGATCGTAGCCAAAGCCGGTCATCAGGATCAATTCGGAACAGTCGCCGATCTCTTTGAGTTTGAGCATCAGCTTGTGGCCAGGCAGATCGGGCAGTCGAATGTCGGCGATGGTGATGTCGTAGGCCGCCACGGCGCCGCAACTGCGAACCATCGAAAGACATTCCCGAGCGTCGTGGGCCGTCTCCACTTCGCAGCCGTAGCGCTCTAGCAGCGCGTGGGCCGCCGAGCGGACCGTATCGTCCGCGTCGACCACCAGTACGCGGCGGCCGAACAGCAGCGGACGCTGCTCCGCCTGCAAGTGCGCCGGCACTGCTTCGATCGGCGCCATCTTCTGGCCGACCTTCTGAATCACTTGCTTGATGTCGCGGGCGTTGCGGAGGATGTTCTCCAGTCGTTCGACCACTTCCGGCTCGTGGCCGATGTAGCGCTCCATCACGTTGACCGCTTCATTGAGAATCTGGTCGATCGGCAACGCCACAGCGGTGTGGATCGCCTCGACGCTCTCGGCCGCGGTGCTGGCCTTTTCGGCGACGAGCAATTCCAGAGTGTTGAGCGCCACAGCCACGTCGCGGCTGAAGATCTCCAGGAACTGCAAGTCGCTTTCGTAAAACGCCCGCGGCTCGGGACTCTCAACGTTGAACGTGCCGATCACGTCGTCGTGCAGGATCAGTGGCACCGTGAGCGAGCTTTTGGCATCTTTGGCGCCGGGCAGATAGAGCGGATCTTCGGTGGTGTCCTCGCACAAGTAGCTCTTGCCAGTGGCGGCGACGAATCCGGTCACGCCGTTGTTCTGCGGCTCGGCATATAGATCGCGCTCCGAAGCGGCCGGCTCCATGCCGACGGCCAGCAGTTGCTCGAGCCGCCCCGTCTTGGAGTCGAGCATGCGGATCTCGACGACGTCGAAATGGAGCAGATCCTTGGTGTAGTGCAGGATGTTCGACTTGAGCAATTCGATCCGCTCGTCGAACGACATGTGCGCCAGTTCTTCCGGCTTCAGATCGGCCAGTTCCATGCCAGCCTTGTGAATCGCCGCCAGCTTCTGCTGTTGCAGCATTTCGGCGGTGACGTCGCGGACGGTGACGATCAGGTGATCCGGTTCGGTTCGGCCCGCTTCGATCACCGGCGCGGCGTGCAGTTGATAGTAGCGGCAGTCTTCGGCTCGCAGCGTGCTGCTGCTGGCTTGGCCGGTGGAAAGCGCCGTATGGAACGGACAAAAATCAGGCCCGAGAATCTCGGGCCCGTTCAGGATCGCATAGAAGTTTTGGCCGGCCACCTCTTCGACACCCGCCCATTCTCGAAGCTGGCCGTTGGCCCAGATCACATTGTTCTCGTGGTCGAGCAAGGCCACGCCGTCGGGCATGTTCTCCAGGATTCGCTCGTTTTGCAGAAGCTGCGTGAACTCGGCAACTTCGCCCAACTGGTCGGGCACGATATACAGCCCGCTGAAATCCCCCTCGGGCAGATGGGTCAGCGCGCTGAGCGGATCCCGCACCTCGACCACCTGAAACTGGTCCCGCAGAAACGCGCGAACGCTTTCCGTCAGCTCGTCGGCGTTACCGACGAACAGAATCTTTCGCTTCGTCGTCAAGCAGGATGATTCCGCCATAGATGCCTTTCCCCTCGTGATTATACGAGTGGGGGGTAACCCTAACAACTGCCGACTCCAAGACCAATGCTTTAGCCCGCATTATTCATGGACAATCTGCTACGAGGCGCGTAAGGTCAATCGCGGGCTGCGTTAGGCTTCACGATTCGTCCTCAACGTATTGACAATATGTTTCCGGGCGAATCGCTCGCCTGCCTTGCCGCGATTGACCTTACGGCCTCTCGCGACGATCGCCATGAATAATCCGGGCTAATCCTATTCATCGGACGAACTCCGTCGGATTATTGACGGTGGTGTCAAACTTCGCCCCGGTTTCGCGAGTTACGCCGTCGACACGACTGTTACAAAACGTCAGGAGCTTGCATTCCAACCTGCTCTCAGATACGCAGCCATCAGAGGCGTTGTTCTGTCGGGGGGCGTTTGGCTGTCAAATCGGACACGAACGACCACCTTCTCCCTCCGGAAGAAGGTGGACCAAGGCGGGGCTGGGCGGGGAGGCGCGATGCTGCTTAGCCAGCTTATTGCCCGGCGATGCGAGTCGGTTATGGAGGCGACAAATTCGAAATCCTAATATCGAAATCCTAAACAAATCAGAATGTTCCAAATTCGAATGTCCAAAACGTTAACGCCTGAACGTTTTGGACATTTGAGCATTTCAGGGATTTGAACATTGTTTAGGATTTAGATATTCGTGCTTAGGATTTTACTCCTACCGTTCAAACTCCAGCCGCACCTTGTCAAAGTTCGGCTTGCTGAGAAAGTTGGAGATCGAACCTGTCCGCAACACGCAACCGACGTCCTCGTGTTCCGGCGGCAGCGCCAGCACCGACACGTCGCTGGCAACTCGGTCGCCCAGACGCAAGTACGCGACGGTGACCGCTCGACCGCGGAGCGTGCGTCCGCCGTAGCGCAGTTGCTCGACCGGGGCGGCGGCCAGATCGGTCGCCCCGGCGCGCGCCAGTAGGCTTTCGGGCAGCAGCGTCGGGCCGCTGGCCTCCTCCCAAGTGAAGGTCGCCACGGCCCGTTCGTTGACCAACGCCGACACTCTCGGCCGTCCCGCGGCGATGTAGAGCGGCACGACCTGGGAAAACGCCAACGGCTCGAACTCGTGCAAGCGGGACAAGCGGCGGTCGTAGTCGCGGCCGCTTCCCAAGCGATGCTGCTCGCCCGCGGCGGCCAGCGCGGCGACGATCACCGGCTGCCGCTCCAACTGCTCGTAGGCGGCTTGCAGCTCGAACCGGGCCTCGGGCAGCAGGCGAATCAGCAAGCCGAGTTCATTGCGGGCGTTGATCCAGCGGATCACTTCATGCCGTACCTGATGATGCTCGGCGAACTTTTCGCTCGGCAGGTAAAGCTGCCGCAATTGTGCGCGGCGCGCTTTAACGACCTCGATCCGTTGCTTGAGTTGCGCCTTCTGTTCGGCGGTTGGTCGCGGGTCGTTGACGGCGGCTTCCAGTTGCCTGAGCAGTTGTTCGGTTTGCAGCAGTTCGCGCCGCCGGCTTTCATTCTGCTCGATCAGCGCGTCCACGCGCTTCTCGGCGTTGCGGACCTCGCGGGCCAGACGGTCGAGGCTGTCGAGCTGGCGGACCAATCGCTCCTCGGCCGGCAACAACCACAGGAAGCCTTCGTTGCTCAGCCCCGCCTCGGCCAGCCGCTGCCGTGCGGCCTGCTCGCTCAGTCGGCCGGTCTCGCCGGCCTGGATCGGGGCGACGGCCACCACCCACGACAGCAGCAACAATAACAGCAGCGGCAAGCGGCGATATAATCGGCACGACCGGCGCCGCCCGGGGTCGCGACATGCGGATTGTGTCAGTCGTCGAGCCGCGCGCCGCGGGGTGCGGGAATCGCACGCCGATTGGTCGATCAATGGAATAAGCGCTGATGTCGATGGGAATGACATCGAACCGAGCAGCGAGTCTTCCTGGAGGGAACGAGTCATGTGGCGAGCTTTTTTCTTGGCCGTGGGCATCTACTGTTGCGTGCTGGGGGCTGAATGCCTGGCACTGGATAAAGCGATTATGAAACGCAAGGTCGAGCAGCCGGCCGCATACGGTCAAACGGTGCAGGCCTCGCGCGAAATCGTCCCGCCCGACTGGGCGCCCTGGACGCTACTGTCGACCGGCGCGATCCTGATGATCTATTCCTTCACGATCCCCAAGCGAGTCCACAGTTAGCGCCCACACGTAGCGGAACTCGCGAAGAGTTCCGTGCCTCAAAACAAACTTTAGCGCCTCGGAATTCTGGCGAATTCCGCTACGCCGTAGCGGAACTCGCGAAGAGTTCCGTGCGTCAAAGCCAATGGTTACGGTTCGGAATTCTGGCGAATTCCGCTACGATTCAATCTCCCTCGCGCAGCTTGTCGAAGTACTCCCGCGCGTGATCCTGCTGCGCCTTGGGTAACCGTTGTCCGGTGAGCGGATCGGCCTGGGATTGTCCCGCCTGGCGGAACTCGGTCTGGATCGCCTCGTTCACGCGCCCCTTGATGTTCGGCCCATCCGCCTCGCCGGTGATGATCGCATCGCCCCGGCCGACTTTCAGGTCCACCTTGGAGTCGTACAAGCCGGCGGCGTCCTC
>JBBDLY010000076.1:0-1430 GCA_040878585.1 Pirellulales bacterium | reverse complement strand
ACTGAATGTGTTGGTCTTGGTGATTGAAGCCGGACTTCATCGATCAATAAGTCAGATTGGTGCGCCCTGATTTGCTCATAGAGGATTCGCAATCCATTACAAACTTTTTGAGAATCGTCGAGAAGCACACAAAGTAGACGAGAGGCAACAGAGGCGATTCACCCTCCGTTTTCTTCGTTTCCTCCTGTTCAAATACCGAAGTTACTCTTGAGCCATCCACTTAGGCGGCCCAGTCCATGAATCAACTCAAAGTCTTCAGCGGGCGCGCCAATCCCCGCTTGGCCGAAAAGATCTGCGAGTACCTTGGCCTGCCACTGGGCCGGGTCACAACCGGCAACTTCCCCGACGGCGAAATCTCCTGCAAGATCGAAGAGGATATTCGCGGTCGGAATGTGTTTCTGGTACAGCCGACCTGTCCGCCGGTCAACGAGAACCTGGTGGAACTGTTGATCATGATCGAGTGCTGCAAACGAGCCAGCGCCGATCGCGTCACGGCGGTGATTCCCTACTATGGCTACGCTCGGCAGGACCGCAAGGACGAAGGCCGCGTGCCGATCACGGCCAAACTGGTGGCCAATCTGATCACCCGCGCCGGGGCCGATCGGGTGGTGGCGATGGATCTGCACGCCGCGCAAATCCAGGGCTTCTTTGATGTTCCGCTCGATCACCTTTACTCCGCGCCGGTTCTCAACCAGCACTTTCTGGCCAAGGGCTTCGCCGCCGATCAAATCGCGGTCGTCAGCCCCGACGAAGGGAGCATCAAGCGCGCCCTGGGGCACCAAAAGCGAGTTGGCGGCAAGCTGGCCATTGTGGATAAGCGGCGCAGCAGCGCCGACGCGACCCGGCAGGAAAACATCATCGGGGGGCCGGTCGAGGGGAAAATCTGCCTGCTGTTCGACGACATGATCAGCACCGCCGGCTCGATCTGTGGTGCAGCGCGGGTGGTGATGCAGGCCGGCGCCAAGGAGGTCCACGTGGCCGCCACGCACGGCGTGCTGTCGGGCCGCGCGATCGAGAATCTCCGCGAGGCGCCGATCGAAAGCATCGTCCTGACCGACACGATCCCGTTGCGAGACGAGCAAAAGCTGCCCAATATCCAGGTTCTGAGCGTGGCGCCGCTGTTTGGCGAGGCCATTAAGCGGATCCATCGCAACGAGTCGGTCAGCCGGTTGTTTGATTAGTGATGGCTGCGGCGGGCCATCCTCCTTTTTTCTCCTTCCGTGGGCTTGCAATTCGCCCGTTTTCCGGCACAATAGCTGGATTCGGGAGTGGGTTATTATTTGCTCCCTCGATTGCGACGGCACGCCCGATCGGGAATTGCCAAGGCGACCCTGTGGACTGAATCGGCTGGGTGATCGGTGTCCGATCATGGCGGCTTTCAATAGACATCGAAATTGGCTGGACAAGGATTTTCGACGATGGCAGACACG
>JBBDLY010000075.1:0-1436 GCA_040878585.1 Pirellulales bacterium | reverse complement strand
ACACAACGAGCCAACCCAAGAACAAAATACATGAACTACACTGTACCGGCATCCGGTTTCGGAGGTAACGATGATCTCTTTGTTTGAGCAAACTGAGGGAGCAGGAGACAACTGAGAATACTTTTCTTCGTTCTCTCTGTTCCCTCCTGTTCAAAATCCTGATTACATTGCCACCCTTAAAGCCCTGGCTTCGGAGAGCCGTCTTACAGCCCGTCTTACGGCAACTGGACTACTTCGCCGTTGGCGATGGTGCTCATGGCGACGTACACTGCGCCGTCGATATTGGCGCTGATCGAGCGGACCGAGCCGTCGCACATCACGAACTGCATCTGGCCGCCGGCGTGCAGGCTGGCGTAGTTGCGGTCGCAGCGGAAATGCTGATTGCCGGTCGCTTGCATGCATTTGTCGTAGTCGGGCCAGCGGTGCAGCGACTCCGGCTGCGGGGCGCCCAGATTGTGGAACGAACGCGAGCTGGCCCAGAACGCCGTCGGCGTCGCTTGAATGAACTCCTGCGTCTCCACCGTGTGGTACTCGCCGATCATCAGGGTATTCGAGGCGCCGTCCTTGATGTTGGCCATCGTGGCGGTGGTAAACCCGTTGGTGCCGATCAGCGTGAACGGGCCCCGTAACTTTCGATTGGCCTCGTGCTGGGGAGAAAACGGCGGGTAGTCGAAGAACCCATTGGTCGCGCCGTACCGCGTGCCAGAGACCGCCTTGTAGCTGCTGGCGGCGATCCCCTCCGGGCCGACCGTGGGAATCTGCGTCGGCACCAGCAACCGGTTGGCGTACGGATCGGTGGGGCAGGCCATTACCGAGAGCGTGGTGCGCAACACCGGCAGATTGTTGGCGTGCGTGTTGTGGACGCTCTGGTCGTAGGAGTCGTACAGGTTCTGCTGCTCCAGGTGCGGCAGGATGGAAATGCCCCAGTTGATGCGGTCGTGCTGGGCGCTGTTGTCGGTGCCGGTGACGATCTTGCCGGGCGGCAGCGACTGGTGCGCGAAGTGGTAGTTATGCACCGCCAGGCCCAACTGCTTGAGGTTGTTGCCGCACTGCAACCGGCGGGCCGCCTCACGGGCCGCTTGCACCGCCGGCAGCAGCAATGCAATCAGGATGCCGATGATGGTGATTACCACCAGGAGTTCCACTAAGGTAAAGGCGCTGTGCTTGCTCTTCATAACGATCGAGTCCTTTTAGGCTCTGTCTGAAAACATCAGCCGCCGGGCGTTAGCCCACGGTTGGCGCTGGAGCAAACATTGCCTAATAAAGCGATTCACACTGCTGAACCGGACGCTAGCGCGTGCCGGCTGATGTTTCCTTACAGAGCTTGAGGTGTTGCGGAACGGCGATCCCGCAGTAGCCTGGCGCAGCCCAGGGCGCCCAGCAGGCCGGCTACGAGCATCGCAATCGATGAAGGTTCCGGCACCGGTGTGACCTGC
>JBBDLY010000074.1:0-7895 GCA_040878585.1 Pirellulales bacterium | reverse complement strand
ACGCCGGGGAGTGTTCAGCCATACGTCGACCCCTTGTACCAGGTGCCGGCAGACGTTGATGTCGTAATCCTCCACGAACACCACCCGGTGACTGATTCGCGGATCGTGCCGCAGATCGGCGATCTTCTTGATCAGTTGCTTGCCCGGTTCGTCGGCCGGGTGTGCCTTGCCGGCAAAGATCAGTTGGATCGGCCGTTCGGGATCCTCCAGCATGGCATGTACTCGATCGAGATCGCTTAGGATCAAGTCGGCCCGCTTGTAGGTGGCAAACCGCCGCGCGAAGCCGATCGTGAGGATGTTCGGATCCAGCACGTTGCGGGCCGCTTCGACCACGGCGTCACTTTCGCCCCGGCGGCGGCACTGCCGGCTGACGCGGCGGCGAACGAACGACAGCAGCAGGTTCTTCAAGGCGTAGTGCGTTTCCCACAACTCGCCCGGGTCGACCGAGTGAATCTTATGCCACGTTTCCGGCTCGCCCATGTGGCGGACCCAATCGTGAGCGAAGTGGCGGTTGTAGAGTTGCAGCATCTGATAAGCCAACCAGGTCGGCACATGGACGCCGTTGGTGATGTGGCCGATGGGGATTTCTTCCTCGACCCGCCACGGCCACAGATGCGCCCACATGCGGCGGCTGACCTTGCCGTGCAACGAACTGACCGCGTTGGCCCGCCGCGAAAGCTTCAACGCCAGCACGGTCATGCAGAACGGCTCTCCTTCGTTTTGCGGTTCCACGCGGCCGAGGCCCATCAGTTGTTGCTCCGAAATGCCGATCTTGTCGCGCAGGGGGCCGAGGTGCTCCTCGATCAAGGCGGCGTCGAAACGATCGTGCCCGGCCGGAACCGGCGTATGCGTGGTGAAGCAACTGCTCTGGGCCACGTCGCGGACGCTCTCATCGAAAGTCAATCCGTCGTGTTCCATCCGCTCACGTATCACCTCCAGTCCCGCAAAGGCGCTGTGCCCCTCGTTCAAATGATACACGCCGGGAGTTATGCCCAGGGCGCGCAGCGCACGCACGCCGCCGACGCCCAACACCAATTCCTGCCGAATGCGGGTGCGGACGTCGCCACCGTACAAGCGGCTGGTCAACTCGCGGTCTTCCGGACGGTTGCCTTCGACGTCGCAGTCGAGCAAATACAGATTCACGCGGCCGACGCGCATCAGCCACACCTTGGCGAACAGCTTGCCGTCGCGGGTTTCGATCGAGACCATGATCGGCTGCCCGTCGTCGCCGACGGCCGGTTCCATCGGCAGGTTGTCAACCTTGATATCGAGATATTCCTCCTGCTGCATCCCTTCGCTATCGAGATGCTGGCGGAAGTAGCCTTGGTCGTAGAACAGCCCGATCGCGACCAGCGGCACGCCCAGGCCGCTGGCACTCTTAATATGATCGCCCGACAGAACGCCCAAACCGCCCGAGTAGATCGGCACCGATTCATGGATGCCGAACTCGGCGGAAAAATAGGCCACCGGCTTGGCACCCAACACGCCGGCATGCGTGGCGCCCCAGGTGGTATTGGACGCCATATACTCCTTGAGCCGGCGATAGGCGTGATTGATGCGGCTGTAAAGCACCAATTCGCTAGCGCGCATCTCGAGCCGCTCCGGCGTGAATTCCGCCAGCAAGGCAATCGGATTGTGGCCCAACTGACGCCAGCGGATCGGGTCGAGATCGCGAAACAGGTTGATCACGTCCGGGTGCCAGGCCCACCACAGGTTGCGGGCCAGCGCCACGCACTTCTCGTACAGAGTATCGGGGGAAAGTTCCGAGAGCAGCAAGCGGGCCTTAGTGTCGGCCGCCTTCGATTCGATTTGTGTCATGTTTCCGTACCTGATTGCTTTCCCGCCGAATGACCGAATGAACGTGCCCGCCAGACGCGGATTATACGAGCTTCGTACCGCTTTAGACACCCTACTGTCAACCCTCGGCGCGGTTTTTGCAAGGTGCGGCGCTGGTCGTTTTGCGACTCGCACGTTGTCACAACTGCGTGGGTTCGCTAGGTTGACAGGCGGAGAAAAAAGCGATGCTCAACCAGCCTCGGGTGATTACCACGCCAGACGACCCCGAATGGGATTCCCTATGCGCGTTCCTCCAGTCTCATGCCGCCGACCTCGACAGGCAAGACGCCTGGCCCGCCGATCAACTCGACCGCTGCGCCGCGGCGGGGGTGTTTCAGTGGTTCGCTCCCCGCGAGCTGGGCGGACAGGGTTGGGACGAGATCGACCTGGTCCGCGGCTATCTACGGCTTAGCGCCGCCTGCCTGACGACGACTTTCGTCTTGACCCAGTTGGTCGGCGCGTTGCGGCGGGTCGCCGCCGCCGGCAACGAGAATCTTCATCGTCAAACACTGCCGCGGATGCTCTCGGGCGAACATCTCAGCACGCTGGCGATCTCACATCTCACGACCAGTCGCCGACATCTGGCCGAACCGGTCCTGCGAGCCGTGGAAGCGGACGGCCAGTTTATCCTCAACGGCTACAGCCCCTGGGCAACCGGGGCGATCCATGCCGACAGCGTCGTCACCGGCGCGGTCTTGCCCGACGGCCAACAGATTTTGATCCTGGCGCCGACCGATCTGCCCGGCATCGAGGCGGAACCACCGGCGGCGCTACAGGCTCTCTCGGCGAGCCAAACCGGCAAAGTCAGTTTTCGCGACGTGCGCCTACCGGCGGCGAATCTGCTTGGCGGCCCGGCGGAGAACGTGATGCGCTCGGCCACTGGCGCCAACACGGGCGGGCTGCAAACATCCACGCTGGCGATCGGCCTGGCCGACGCCTGCATCGAATTCGTCGAACAACAGGCCCAGCAACGAGACGAGTTGACGCCTCCGGCCGCCGGCCTGCGGGCCGATCATCGAGCGATCGTGGCCGATCTGCTGGCCATGGCCCGTGGCGAACCCGCCTGTGGGCCGGAGCAACTTCGCACTCGGGCCAACAGCCTCGCGCTCCGCGCTTCGCAAGCGTCGCTCACGGCGGCCAAGGGGGCCGGCTACGTGTGGGGCCATCCAGCAGGCCGCTGGTGCCGAGAGGCACTGTTCTTTCTGGTCTGGAGTTGCCCCCAACCGGTCCTGGCGGCTAACCTGTGCGAATTCGCGGGAATAGAATGAAGTGCATGTTGCATGTTGGATGTTGGATGTTGCAAGTTGCAAGTCGAGAGGCATCGCGTTGGACTACAATCCAGTTCCACTCCAGCCGTTCGGAGCACAACCCTTCTCCCCCTGGGAGAAGGTGGCTGCGCAGCAGACGGATGAGGGCGCGGTGCTAATCCGCGTTGCCCCAAGTATATTCGCGGGACATACTACCCTAGCACCGCGCCCTCATCCGGCCTTTGGTTCCGCCCGTACCATGCGGTGCTGCAGACGGCTGAATAAATCAATCTGAAATCTGAAATCCTAAATCAGAAATCCAATATGTCCTCCCCCGATCCCGTCCATGTCCACTGGCATCAACACGCCGTTACCGCCGAGCAGCGCGAGGCGAAGTTCGGCCAGCGAGGCTGCGTTGTGTGGTTCACGGGCCTTAGCGGGTCCGGCAAGAGCACAATCGCCAATTTGGTCGACCATCAACTCTTTGAATTGGGGGTCCATAGCTTTGTATTCGATGGCGACAACGTCCGTCACGGGCTGAACGCCCCGCCGCAGGTGCTGGCCGACCTGCATGGAGAAGAATTCGCCCGGCGGTTCGGGCTGGGGTTCTCGGCGATGGATCGCGAAGAGAACATCCGCCGCATCGGGGCCGTGGCGGAACTGTTCGCCGCCGCCGGCGTCGTAACGCTGGCGGCCTTTGTCAGCCCGTATCGACGCGACCGCGATCTGGTTCGCGACAAATTGCCGCACGGGCGGTTCATCGAAGTGTTTGTCGACACGCCGCTGGCAGTGTGCGAAGCGCGCGATCCCAAGGGGCTGTACAAGAAAGCCCGCGCCGGCCAGATCAAGGGGTTCACCGGCATCGACGATCCGTATGAACCTCCGAGCAAGCCCGAACTGCTGCTGGCCGGCGGAAGCAGGCCGGCCGAAGAGCTAGCAGCAAAGGTTGTCGCCGCGTTGCGGACGCGCGGGCTGATCAATCCGGCTTGACGCCGAACAGGGCTATTCCATACATTGAGTGGAAAGGTGTCACGGTAATTGGTGTCTTGCCGTTTCCTTTGTCTGGCGTGGAGACCAAGAGAATGGACGGAACCAAAATGACCACGGCCAACGGGTCGATCACGGAGATCGCACAGCGCGCTCAGAACGCGCTGGCGGTGAGTCCCGTCTACGCACTGCGCGACCTCCGCGTGCAGGAAGACGGCGATCACCTGCTGTTGGAGGGCGAAGTGGCGAGCTTCTATCATAAGCAGCTCGCGCAAGAAGCAGTGCGGGCAGTCGCCCGACAGGCTCGATTGGTAAACACCATCAACGTCGCCGCGGCGCCGCCCAGATAGTATCTTCGAGTGCGCGGCATTCAACCACGATCATTTTGATTGAGCAAACTGAGGGAGAAAGAGACAACTGAGAATTCTTTTTCTTTGTTCTCTCTGCTCCCTTCTGTTCAAAATTCTGGTCACCTTGCCGCCCTTACGGCCCTGACCGTCAAGGCCGCTTCGGTTTGATTGCCGCGGTGGCATGCGGATGGCCGTTGACCCCGTTGGCGGAGACCTGCAAACTGCGGCTGCCGCGATGGTTGGCATAATCGACGCCGGCCTTCTTGACCGCTTGCTCCCACGAACCGAAGTGCCGTTCGGCCGCTTCGAGTAATTGCGGAGCGCGGTCGTCCATGTGAGCGTCCAGGGCGTTCGGTCGGATGGACAGCCCGGCTGCCGCCAACACCTGGATCGTCCGCAGCACGTCGGGGCGATCCCAACTCTTGCTGCGACGGCCTCGTAGCGCAGTATAGGGAATACCCGCCGCCTCGATCGCCAAGACCGGTCCGCCGAAGTAGCGTTGGCAACTGTCGTACAGCCGAGAATCTCGGAGGCGAATGTCGTTGGTACTCGCCAGCGGCTCCTCCAGATGCAACCGGCGGAGGCGATCGATGACTTTCTCTTCGGTCCACTTCTCGGTCAAGTCGATCACGCGAACTTCGCGATAGTCGATGCCCGCCGCCTCGATTGCCGCCCGGTAGGTGCCGAAGTACGCCTTGGCGTTGGCATGCACCCACGGCTCCTTGCGGTACACCGTCCAGGGAGAGAGGTCCTCGTCGCGTTCGTACTTGTAGATCATGTAGTCGATCAGGTATTCCCGCGACCAGATGCGCTCCCAGTGTGGTTTCTTGCGGAGCGACCAGGTCGTTTTTGCCCGCATCGCGTCGCTGGTGGTCGGCTCGCCCGGATACTGTTCGGCGTATTCCTCGGTATTCATCTGATGGGCCGAGGGGAGGTGCGCGGTGAGGGTCTTGAGCTTCTTGCCGCAGATGGCGCAATGCAGGTGATCGGCCAGTTCGACCCGGATCACGTCGTACGACAGGCCGGCTTCCTCCAGCGCGTTGCGCCAGCCGCGAAAGTGCTTGAGGCTCATCACCTGCCGGAGCAGCTTGGGATGATGCAGCTTGACGTAGCTGATATTCAGCGGCTGCTTGTCGACCGCGTGCAGCGTGCGGATCTGCTTGATGATTTTTTTCTGCTGTTGGGTCAATCGGCTCATGCGTTGCTCTTGTTTCGTCTCTTGCCCCTGGCGGCTTTTAGCGCCGCGTCCCAGTTGCCGAAGTGATGGATGGCGGCGCGAAACAGCGACGGCGTCTGCTGGCGGACCTGTTCGCGCGATGCACATCGGTCCCGCAGTCGCCGTTGCAAGGCGCGGCGGGTTTTCGCCTTGGTCCAGCCCCGCAGGCCGCCGCGAACGAACAGGTGGTAATCGACGCCCGCCGCCTTGACCGCCTGCTGCCAGGTTCCGAAATGCCGCCGACCCGCCGCGTGCAGCGTGAGATTCTCGCGAAGCATGGCGTCGGTATTGAGCAGTTTGCCTTGTTCGTGGCGCCGGCGAATTTCCGCCAGCACCTTGGGGCGCGGCCACAGGCCGTCGCGATTGCGGATGTTGCTGGGATCCAGTCCCGCCGCCCGCAGCGCCTTGCTCCAGTTGCCAAAATGATGGTTCGCGGCAAAGCAAAATCGGCTCAGGTCCGGCTCATCGCGAAGTATCGCATTGCGGCAGAGCGTCTCACCCGCCTCGTACCGCTGCTGCATGCACTCGATGATCCGCCGCTTGGTCCAGCGTCCCGACTCCTCGGCGACCAACAATTCGTAGTCGATTCCGGCGGCCTCCACCGCGGCCAGGCCGCTGCCGTAATGACGGCAACAGGCGCCGTACAGCTTAGGGTACCGGTCCCGCAGATCACTCAGGTTGGCAAACTCCCGCTGCTCATGGAGGTTCTGTAGTTCTTCGAGAATCGACTCCCGCGACCAACGGCGAATGCGGCGCACATTCTCGTAATCCAGCCCCGCCGCTTCCACCGCCTGCTGCCAACTGCCGAAGCTCTCGCGGGCCTGACGTAGCAGCGGACCGTGCGACGTGCGGACGGACGAGTAATTCAGCGGCGTCTTACGGCGATGCAACTGCTTGATCTGCCGGACAACCGACTTCCCTTGATCCGTTTCTGGCATGATGTGCACGCACTCCCAAGAAAAAGGGCCGTTTCGTTTCAGCGGCGCAGGGCTGTCACGCGACACCTGCATCGAAGATGCGACTCCCCCCAATGTAGTTGCACGACCGTCTCCGTCAAGCCGCCAACCGAGGTAATTCTGAAAAATGGCGGATCCACCCCATTTGGAGGTAGCCGTCCTTGTTTCAAACGGCTGCCAGATTGAGATGGCTCGTCGCGCAGGCTTCCAAAGAAAACTCGCTTTCGACGCGCCGCCGAGCGTCGGCGGCCATGCGGGCCGTCTGCTCCGGCTCTGCGAAGGCTCTTTCGATCGCGTCCGCCCAGCCGGCGGGATCGTCGGAGCGGACCAAGCATCCATGCACGGCATGCTCGATCAGAACGCGATTTCCACCGAAATCGCTGGCCACGACCGGCACGGCGGTGGCCATCGCCTCCATGAGGGTCAGCGACAGGGAATCGTCCCGACTCGGCCCGACCGCCACGTCGGCAGCGGTGAGCAACTCGTCGATGTTGTCGAACAAGCCCGCCAGAACAACCGATTTTTGCAGGTTCCACTTTCGGACTGTATTTGCTAGTTCCTGCTGCTGCGGTCCCTCGCCCACCAACCACAGCTTGGCGGTGGGCGACCGCTCGATAACGCCGCGCCACGCTTGGAGCAACATCAACAAATTCTTAATCCGATGCAAGCGGCCGGCATAGATCGCCAGCTTGGCCCCCTCGGGCAGCGTCAGCCGCTCGTCGAAGGCGGCCAACGCCGCGCGTGCCCGACGTAGATCGTCTCTGCCGCGCATCAGTGGCGACACGCGTACGCCGGTGGGAATATACCGAACTTGTTCGGATGAGAACTGATGTTCCAATAGCTCCTGTCGCAAGGCAGGGCTGGGTGCGACGACGGCGTCGGCCGTGCGGCAGCGGCGGGCGATCCGCCGTCCGAACAGCGCCTTCGCGTGCCAGGCGCATTCGCCGCTGCTACCGCCGGTCTCCACCCGCAATATCACCGGCACGTCCCCGACCACGGTTCGATCGAGCGCCACGTAGGCGTCGTGCTTGAGCCGCGAGACAAAAATCGCGTCGTATTCGCCGCGATGCCGAGCCAGCCACTGCGACAGCGCGGTCATGTACCGCCAAGTGCCCAAGTACGGCATCGCCGGATGTGCCAACCGCACCACGCGGGTGCCATGATGTTCGATCTGCTCGGGCCAGGAGTTTTGCCAGCGGGCAGTGAGAATCGTCGTGGGACAGCCGCGCCGCTGAAACTCGGCCGCCAACAGCGCCGCCTGCGTCTCGGCCCCGCCCACCAGGGGCCAGAATCGCCGCGTGAT
>JBBDLY010000073.1:0-1439 GCA_040878585.1 Pirellulales bacterium | reverse complement strand
CCATCATTGAAGTTGTCAACTTGTTCGCAAGATCGAAATTGGAACTACTGAAACTAATCGAGGGAGGAGCTGGATATCTTCAGTTGGTGCATCCGAACTGGTGAATATTCTCAATTTCCGGTTCTTCTCTGTGATCTCCGTGCCTCCGTGGTTCATTCACTTCCGGGGGCTTCATTTATGTAAATGTCCCCCATGACATGATTAAAGCGCATGAAAAGGCCGCGTTGGGAGCGATTTCTCCCGCCGCGGCCCGTTCGTTGGTTCGTTTTACCAGGCGAAGTGCGCGAACGCCTTGTTGGCGTCGGCCATGCGGTGGACGTTTTCGCGCTTGGTGACCGACGGTCCTTCTCGCTTGTAGGCGGCGATGAACTCCTCGGCCAGCTTTTCGTGCATCGGGCGTCCCTTGCGATCGCGAACCGACAGCAAGATCCAGCGAATCGCCAGCGACTGCTTGCGGCGGCTGCTCACCTGCATCGGCACCTGATAAGAAGCACCGCCGACTCGCTTGCTGCGGACTTCCACCTCGGGCTTGACGTTCTCCACCGCCTGGGTGAAGACGTCGATCGGCTCCACGTCGGCCATCCGTTCGCCAATCAGGTCGAGCGCATCGTAGAAAACACGCAACGCCGTGCTCTTCTTGCCGTCTTCCATCAAGTTGTTGACGAACTTGGTCACCAACTTGGAATCGTAACGCGGATCGCCGACAAGCTGCTTGCGGCTGGCGGTAATAGCACCCATGAGTGTAATCAAACCCGTTTGGAATTGTGATTTCTGTTCGGTTTAAACTCTAAATCCTAATATCGAAATCCTAAACAAATTTGAAATTCTAATGCTCAAATGGCCCGTTGCGTGTTTCGGTCATTCTGATTTGTTTAGGATTTCGATCTTCGTGCTTAGGATTTCCCTCGTTAGCTCTTCTTGGCCCCGTAGCGGCTGCGGGCTTGCTTGCGACCGTTGACGCCGACGGTGTCCAAGGCCCCACGCACCACCTGGTAGCGAACGCCCGGCAGATCGCGGACGCGGCCGCCGCGAACCAGCACAATCGAGTGCTCCTGCAGGTTGTGCCCTTCGCCGGGGATGTAAACCGTCACTTCCTTGCCGTTGGAGAGTCGCACGCGGGCGATCTTCCGCAAGGCCGAATTCGGCTTCTTAGGGGTCATGGTCTTCACTTGCAGACATACCCCGCGGCGCTGCGGACATTGATCGAGCACCGGCGCCTTGGTCTTGGATTTTTGCGTCTTGCGATTCTTGCGAATCAACTGATTGATCGTCGGCATAAGTCGAACTTGGGCCTAGGGCTATCGTTCAGGAGAATTGCGAATCCCTTATATTACCGCGTCGACGGCGAGCGTCAATAGGCCAATCGCGATCGATTCGAACGAACGGGTGCAGGACAGGGTTTGCAGAGTGAAATTGGTATTGGTTCCAGGCGGGGGGTG
>JBBDLY010000072.1:0-1441 GCA_040878585.1 Pirellulales bacterium | reverse complement strand
GAGTGGACAGGGGCGGGATCGAACCGCCGACACATGGATTTTCAGTCCATTGCTCTACCAACTGAGCTACCTGTCCGGAGGTGCTGCTTTTGCAAGCAGCCGGTAAAGAGCTAATGGTAAGCCCGCTGTATGGTTATGTCAATTCGACTCGCGCCTCGGTTCGCATGTTTTTCCGGACCGTTCATTGGTGGGTGAACAAGCCCGCTACTGATTCGTCGGACGCTGGCGGCATCCGCAACGAATTGGAACCGCCGGACGCTGGCAGCGTCCGCCACGGCTACCACAGCCATGTCAGCAATGCAACGCCGCCGCCTGCGGCCAGTGCCAATACGGCCAGCGCCGCGGCGACCCACAGCAGCCACTCGCCATCGCCGCCGGCTGGCTGTGACGGTTCTGGCAATCGGGGCGGCTGGGTGCGTGGCGGGCGGCGGCGCGGTTGAGGCCGGTCGATCCCCGGCTTGGTGTCTTGCATGTCTTGGGACACGGGATCGGTTCGTTGCGAAGCCTGGCTGGGGGCGTCCTGCTCGCGATCGGCGGGGTAATCGGCGAACGTCGGCTGGGAATCCTGCTCGTCGGCGGCCGGCAGTGGCGGCAGCGGCGGCCGCGCCCAACTCCGTTCGCGAACCGGCAGTGGGTTGGTCACGGCCAAATCGGCCCAACGCTCCAGCCGCTGACAAACCTCCATCGCGGTGGCAATCCGCTCGCCCGGTTCCTTGGCCATCATGTCCGCCAAGACGTCGAGGAAGTCGTCGCTCAGATTCGGATTGAATCGCCGCGGGTTCAGCGGTGTATCGTTGCAATGCCGGTGGCACTTGTCGCGCGTGGTGCCGCCAGGGTACGGCACGTTGCCGGTGATGGCGAAGTACATCGAGCAGCCCAGCGAATAGATATCGCTAACCGGCTGCACGACCAACGGATTGATGATCTGCTCCGGCGCCAGGTAGTCGGCCGTGCCGACAATCTTGCCGCGCCGGGCGTCGGTCTCGTCGCCGTGCAGGAAGCCGGCCAGTCCGAGATCGGAAACCTTGGTTTTGCCTTCCGGTGTGACCAGTATGTTGCCCGGCTTGGCGTCGCGATGGACCAGACCGATTTCGTGGGCGTGGGCCAACCCCGCGGCGGCCTGCGAGATAATCGTGGCCGCCTCGCGCTGCGAGAGCTTGCCCTTGGCCTTGACCAACTGCCGCAAGTCGCAGCCGGGGACGTATTCGCAAACCAGATAGTAGACGTTGCCGTCGTGGCCGGCGTCATACGCGCGAACCAAATTGTCGTGATCCAATTGCGCCTGGGCGCGAATCTCCTGCGAGAAGCCGGCGATCGTCTCGGGCGTGCTCTTGTTCTTCGGCAGCACCTTGATGGCGACGACGCGCCCCATCAGGCTGTGCTCGGCCTTGAACACCTGCCCCATGCCCCCTTGGCCGATCGAGTCGATGATGTGATACGG
>JBBDLY010000071.1:5784-7920 GCA_040878585.1 Pirellulales bacterium | reverse complement strand
CCGAGATCGACAACAACGCCGATCCGAGCGTGACCGCCGACGGCAATCATTTCATCGCGGGGCTGACCGATGAAGGCCGCGAGGTTGCCCTCGGCCCCACGCTCACCGCCGGCGCCCGCCGGCTGCTTACCAATCTCGACGTCGCCGCGCTGGGGGACATCGGCTGGAACACGAGCCAAGTCTCCGCCAGCGGCGGCCAGATCGCCGCCAGCCACATCTATACCAGCACCGGCGTGTTCAATGTGATGGTGCGCGTGACCGACAGCAACGGCAACGTGGCCGAGGAAACATTCGCGGTGACCGTGGGCGCGCCGCAGCCGGGCGTTGGCGATCCTGAACTGCTGGTCGTCACCACGTTGGACGACACGGTCGCCCTGGACGGCTTCGTGTCGCTCCGCGAGGCGATTCTTGCGATCAACAGCAACACCACCGTCGGCGACGCCGTGGCCGGTCCCAGCACCAACACGATTCAATTCGCTGTCGGCTTGTTCGATTCGCCCGGCGTGATCGAACTCACCGGCGGTGAATTGCGGATCACCGACGAGGTGAGTATTCTCGGGCCGGGCAGATCGCTGCTGACTATCGACGCCGGCTTCGATTCGCGGGTGTTTCGCGTGAAGGATTTCACCGACTCGGTGATCGACGTCTCGATCAGCGGACTGACCCTCGCCAACGGCCGGCAGCCCGACGCCGGCGGGGCGATCTTCAATACCGAGAACCTCACGCTCGACGACGTTCGCCTGCTAGACAGCGACCATGGCAGCCTGCCGGGCGTAACCCGCGGCGGCGCGATCTACACGGTCGGGGACCTGGCGATCAGCAACTCGACGATTGCCGGCAACTCGGCCATGTTCGGCGGCGGCATCTTCGTCGATAGCGGCGCGGTGGTGACCATCGTCAACTCCACCATCTCCGGCAACGAAGCCACCCGCGACGGTGGCGGCATCTATGTGCGCAATGGTTCGGTGTCTCTGACCAACTCGACGATCTCGGGCAACACGGCGGCCCTGGCCGGCGGCGGCATCTACCAGACGAGCGTCAACATGGTGTTGACCAACGTGACGGTGGCGTTCAACGAGGCGAACCAAGGGGGTGGCATCTATAGCGACTTCGGCACGGTGACGGCCCTCAACACGATCATCTCCAACAACGCCGCCGCAAGTTCGCCGGACGCGATGAGCACCATCAACGGTGATCACAACATCTTGCAAAACGCCAGCGGCGCAACACTGACCGGCGACAACAATCAAACAGGCGTCGATCCGCTGCTCGCTCCGCTGGGCGATTTCGGCGGACCGACGCAAACGCACTATTTGCTAGGGGGCAGCCCCGCGATAGACGCCGGTACCGACGTTGGCGCACCGCTGATCGACCAAAGGGGCGAGGCGCGGCCGCAGGAAGGGGACGGCGTGGGGCTGGTCGCGCACGACATCGGCGCGGTCGAGGTCTCCACCTTCGCCGCCGCCGACGCCTATCAGATGGTGCAGGGCGAAACACTCACGATCGACGCCTTGCAAGGGGTGTTGGCCAACGACGTGCTGCCGCAAGGCGACGCCGTGGTGATCGACGAACCTGCGTTCGGCGACCTGACGCTCAACGCCGACGGCTCCTTCACCTATACACCGCTGGCCGATTTTTCCGGCGTGGTGAGCTTCACCTATCGGTTCGGCGATGCGGACGTCACCAGCAACGCGGCGACCGTCACCATCACCATTGCCGAATCGCAACCACCGCAGATTGTCTTGGGCGGCTCCAGCGGCGAGGAGCTGGAGAGCGACCCGCAAAGCTTCACCTGGTCGATTACCGATCCGGACAATGCGTTGTTCGACGCCACAATCGTCGTCCGGCAGGACGGCGCAATCGTACACGAGAACGACGCGTTCGACGGCAGCTTCGAGTTCGATCATCTCGGTATTGGCGAGTTCACGATTGAGGTCGAAGCCCGCGACGTCTCCAATCGCTCCGCCACCGCCACGCGCACGGTCACCGTCGTGGCCGATCCGGTCGTCGAGCTGCTGGCGGTGGAGTTCAACGATCCGCAGCCGGCGGAACTAGTGGATGATGACGAGGAGTCGGCCATCCATGAATCCGAAGAGCAACTCGAAGAAACAGAGCCGGTTGCAGAGCAACCGATCG
>JBBDLY010000071.1:0-5684 GCA_040878585.1 Pirellulales bacterium | reverse complement strand
CATGAATCCGAAGAGCAACTCGAAGAAACAGAGCCGGTTGCAGAGCAACCGATCGATTCGGGGGAGGATCATGAGAGCGAAGGCGAGCAGTCGCCGGCGATCGACGAACCGCAGCAGAATGAACCGGAACCGACTGCGACGCTGTCCGTCGAACTGCCCGAGCCGCAGCCGCTCTCCGCCGAGTCTGTTGAAACGCCTGGCGAAGCGGAACAGGGTGAAGCGGAGCTGGGGGAAGCGACCGAGAGCGAACCACAACAGACGGACAATGACACGGAAGGTGGTGAGCCGGCGACGGTGAAAGAAGTCGCGGATGAGACTCAACCGCCGCAGTCGCCAGCCATTCAGCAATTCACGACGGCGGTCGAAAGTGTTGTCGACGCCAGCTTCAGCGGTTTCGACCCGTTGACGTTCGGATTGGTTTCCCAGTCGGAACCGCTCGCCTTGCTGGCGGATGACGCACCGCTGATGGTCGAGAAGCTGGTCGCGGAAGTCGCCTTGCCGCCGCAATACTTGACACCCGAGCCAGTGACCGGTTCCGGCGGCGACGTCGAGCGAACCGCCGCCGACGGGCAGGCTCAGTCGCAGGAAGCGGGCGACGACAACGTCCAACCCGCCTCGGCGGAAGAGGCAGTCGACGAGATGTCGCTGCTGGATCGCGCGTTCGAGCAGGAGCTGTGGCTCGACTTCGTCAGTGGACCGATTGCGCCGCCTCGATCGACGCCGTCCGACGTCATGATGCCCGTCGAGACAGCTCCATCAACCGAGCAGCCGCTGGTCGACGCGCCGCTGGTCGCTGAGATGGAACAACCGCCCGTGAAGCTTGTCTCGGCAGTGGAATCGAGCGAGCGGATCTTGCTCGCCGTTCCGCTGGCCGACGCCGCGGATGCCGGTCCCATATTATTGGCCGAACCACTGCCGGAACTTAACGTGTCGCGGCTGGCCGCGGATCATGGGTCGACGCCCTTGGGGCCGCTGGCCGCACTGGCGGTGAGCCTGGGATTGATCGCACCGTCGAAGCGACGCCGATCCTTCCGCAGCCCAATTCGATCGTAATGTTACCGAGTCTACTCGACGGTTGCTACGCGCAGAGCCAATCCTGAATTCTTAGACCCTGAACGTCAGCAAAGTCCTGCACATTGTGCGTTACCAAAGTTAAATCGTGAACGGTAGCAGTCGCGGCGATGATTAAGTCCATGTCCGGCGTCGCTCGACCTGTATCGAAGCAAACTGCTCGTAATTCGCCGAGCCGTTCTGCAATGGCACGCGTTACATCTAGCACTGTGACGTCTTGCAGGAAGGCTTCCAGTGATTCACGACGCTTGGGCGAAGCGTCTTGTCGAGATGCCCAAGTAAAGAGTTCTCCGACTGTAATAGTCGAAACATGCAACTGGCCAGCGTGCTGCATCACTTTCTGCCAGACTTGAGAGTTCCCCTTTAGATAGGCCGAACAGATATCCGTGTCCAGCAAAAAACTCACCGGCTCACCTCCGACCGCCCCCGCTTCCGCTGCTGACGGTTCCATTTCAGATACTCATCCATAGCGGCGGCATCTTCCGCCCAACCGCCGAATGACCGCTTAAGGCCGTCGCCCAGGGTGCAGGGTTCCACAACCGGACGAACAAAGACCGAAACCGGTTGTCCGGCCGGAAATCCGGCATCTTGTTCCAGCTCGATTATATTCCCGTGGACGACGCCGCGGAGTGATGGAACTTCGCTCATGCTTACTACCTTTCGCTGATCGTTAGTTTACCCGAAAACAATTGTACCACGCCGGCCCATCGAGGCACAGCAAAACACGCCGGGCGGGCCGCACGGCGGTTTGCAGCGGTAGGACGTTGTGGCACAATAGGGCATTGCTATGGCAGTCACACTTCGCCGTGAGGAGTTCGGATGATCAACGTCGGCATCGCCGGGATCGGCTTCATGGGCATGATCCATTATCTGTCGTATCAAAAGCTTTCCGACGCCAAGGTCGTCGCCTTCTGCGAAAAAGACAGCCAGCGGCTAGCGGGCGATTGGACCGGCATCCAAGGCAACTTCGGCCCCCGCGGCGAGCAGATGGACATGTCGCCGTTCGCCACCTACGAGGAGTTCGACGAACTGATCGCCAATCCCGACGTCGATCTGATCGACATCTGCCTGCCGCCAGCCTGGCATGCCGACATGGCCGTCAAGGCGCTCGAGGCGGGCAAGCACGTATTCTGTGAAAAGCCAATAGCACTGAAACCGGACGACGCCGACCGGATGGTCGAAGCGGCAGCCGCCAACGAGCGGTTGCTGATGATCGGCCATGTGTTGCCGTTTTTTCCGGAGTACCGCTTTGCCTACGACGCCATCACCGGCGGCGAGTACGGCAAGCTGCTGGGCGGCACGTTCAAGCGAATCATCGACGATCCAAAGTGGTTGAAGGACTTTTGGAACGCCGACAAGGTGGGCGGGCCGATGCTCGATCTGCACGTCCACGACGCGCACTTCATTCGCCTGGTGTTCGGCATGCCGACGGCGGTCACCACCACCGGCAGCATGCGGGGCGAGTTGGCGGAGCTGTTCACCTCGCAGTTTCAGTTCGAAGACGAAAACCTCTCAGCGGTGGCCGCCAGCGGCGCCATCGCCCAACATGGCCGCAGCTTTACCCACGGCTATGAGATCTATCTGGAGCGAGCGACCATCATGTTCTACTTCGCCGTGATCGGCGGCGAGGCGCAGGCGCTGCTGCCGCTGACGGTGCTGGGCGAAGGAGACAGCGTGACCCGGCCGGAACTCGGCAGCGGCGATCCGCTGGACGCCTTCGCCGCCGAACTGACGGAAGTGGTCGCCTCGGTCGCCCAGGGTAAGCAGTCGGCGCTGCTGGGCGGCCAACTCGCCCGCGACGCCATCGTGCTGTGCCAGAAACAAACCGAATCGCTGGCGCATCGCAAGACGGTCGCGGTATGAGAAGTAGCATGGTCCCCCGGGCCGTGCGCGAGCAATAAGGACAGGATAACAGGATGAAACAAGATCAACTTGTAAATCCTGTTATCCTGTCAGATAAAATCGCTTCATTGGTTCGTCGAAACGCACGGCCCAGGGGGCTTGTCATTACCCACATTTCGCTCACGCCCCCAGCCGCCTTGTGCGGCTGGAGCGCGAGTTTGGCAGCTAGTCAGCAGGCGGCAACACCTCGCCCCCTGCCCGGCTTGTCCGGCAGGAGCGCAAGTTTGGCAGCTACGAAAACTGATTCACCTGCCGCACAAGGCGGCAGGGGTCTGGATAAAGGGCGATTCACGACTAGCCTGCCAAACTTGTTCACCCGCCAGACAAGCTGGCGGGGGGCTGAATTGTGGGTAATGACAAGGTTCAGGGGTCAGGGTTCGTGCGATATTTATTCACAGCCTCTGGCGAGCCGCCTGAGGCTACGGTTATACGTCGCACCGTTCCACGGCTTCGCGCAGGCCCGCCAAGGGGTCGCGGGTGGGGATGAACTCTTGGCCCACGTAACCTTGATAACCGATTTCGACCAAAGCCTTCATGCACGGTTCGTAGTTGATCTCCTGGTTGTTGTCCAGTTCGCAGCGGCCCGGGTTGCCGGCCGTGTGGACGTGGTTGATCGCCTCGCCGCATTCCTTAATGCGCGTGATGATGTCGCCGTCCATGATCTGTACATGATAAATGTCGAACAGCAAGCCGAACCGCGGCGAACCGACTCGACGGATGATCTCCATGCAGTAATCCGTATGGTCCCCCTGGTAGCCGGGATGCCCCTTCATCTCGACGCCGACGCGGCTGTTGAGCATTTCGAGCGAGAGATTCACCTTCTTCTTTTCCGCGTAGCCGACCACTTTCTTGAAGCCCTCGACGCAGTTGTCCATGCCTTCTTGCGGGTCGATCTGCTTTTGCTTCGCGGGGTCGAACTTGGCGAGGTCCGGGATGCCGCCGTCGGCGAAGTCGCCCGTCTCGTAGTTGAAGCCGGTAAACGTGATCACGGTCGGAAAGCCGGCCGCCGCGCAATGGTCGATCGATTCCTTCATCTTGTCGATGCAACCTTCTTGGTATCGGGGGCTGTTCATGCCTTGCACGAACAGGTGCGAGCCAGCCAGCGCACAGGTGAGATTATGCTTCTTGAGCGTGTCCCAATGTTCCGGGCCGATCAGCTCGATGCTCTTGCAGCCGAGCTTATTGGCAATCTTGCAGATCTCTTCGGTGTTCCAATGGTTGGCGAAGCACCAGTTGACAATCGATTGATTGATGTTGCCATTGGTGACACCTTGGGCCGGTTGCTGCTTGTCGGCGGCCCGGGCGGTCGTGCCAGCGGCGAAGGTGGTGGCGGCCAGTCCCGCCGCGGCCGCTCCGCGGAGCATCGTGCGGCGAGATACCTGATTGGAATCGGTTCTGCTCATCTCGGTGGTCTCTCTATGCAAAGGTCGGATTGGGAGAATTGCCAAACCCTTAGCCTACGCGGCCGGGGCGAGAATCGCAAATGGTTTGACTGCCCAGCAGGCCGGCGGCCCGCCAGAAAGTGGCGGAGTATTCGACCGACATTGAGTGGCGGCCCTGCTTGCGGTATTGTGCTATCTGCGTAAGCGACTCGCACTAAACTTAGCCACCAGCAGTTGAGGGAACCGGCGATGGGGATGTTTGAAGGCAAAAAGGGTTTGATTCTGGGCGTCGCCAACGACCGCTCCATTGCATGGGCGATCGCACAGCAGATTCTCGACGGGGGCGGTCAGTGCGGGTTCACGCATCTGCCCGACAAGCCGGACGACGCCAAGCGAAAGAATCGCCGCCGAGTGGAAAAATGCATCGAAGGACACGCCGGCGCCAAGTTTCTCGTGCCGATGAACGTCCAGGACGACGACGATATTGCGTCGGTCATGAAGACCGCAGCCGACGAATTCGGCAAGATCGACTTCTTGCTCCATTCAATCGCCTTCGCCGATATCAACGACCTGCGGACCGATACCATCAACACCAGCCGCGACGGCTTCAAAATGGCGATGGAGATCAGCGCCTACAGCCTGATCGCCGTCGCCTGCGCGGCCCAGGAGATTCTGGCCGAAAAATCGTCGATCCTCTGCATGACCTACTTCGGCGGCGAACGGTGCGTACCGGGCTACAACGTCATGGGCATCTGCAAAAGCGCGCTGGACAGCTCGATGCGCTACTTGGCCTACGATCTCGGTCCGCGCAACTGTCGGGTGAACGCACTCAGCGCCGGCCCGCTGAAGACCTTGGCCGGCGTGGGCGCCGGTGTGAACGAGATGCTCTATCTGTACGAGGAAATGGCCCCCTTGCAACGGAACATCACCCACGAGGAGGTCGGCCGCACCGGCGCCTGGCTGTTAAGCGACCATTCCGACGGCATCACTGCTGAGATATTGCACATCGACGGCGGCTACAACGCAATGGGTTCTCCCGGTCGGATGCTCGACAAAATCAAATCGGCGCAGGCGTAAGAGATTAGAGTACCAAATCCCTAATTCTTGCGAGGGGATGAACGTGGGCTGCGCACAATGGAGGTGTCCGGGAATCGACATTTGGAGCGATTTTGTTCCGACAGGCAATTCAGAATGACGAATGTCGAAATCCGAATGACGAAAGAAACCAGAATGTCGAATGACGAAATTCACCGTGAAACTTCGACCGTTTGGGGCATCCCTTTGAAGCTAGCATATTTGGTAGTATTCATCCAATATTCGTTTGGTAGA
>JBBDLY010000070.1:0-1445 GCA_040878585.1 Pirellulales bacterium | reverse complement strand
GCTACCTCTCAAACCGCTTGTTGTACGGCCTGCCAAAGCTTTCGGCCACGGCGCGATGGGTGATCTCGCCCGCCATCACGTTGACGGCCGAGGCGAGGCTCGGCAACTCGGCGGCGGCCCGCTCCACGCCGCGGTTGGCCAGTTGCATCACATACGGCAGCGTCACGTTGCACAAGGCGAAGGTGCTGGTGCGGCCGACCGCGCCCGGCATGTTGGTTACGCAGTAGTGGACGACGTCGTCGACGATGTAGGTCGGCTCGCTGTGCGTGGTCGGTCGACTGGTGGCGATGCAGCCCCCTTGGTCGATCGCCACGTCGATGATCACGCTGCCATGTTGCATCAGTTTAAGGTCTTCGCGCTCAATGAGTCGCGGGGCCTTGGCGCCAGGGATCAGCACCGCTCCGACCACCAGGTCGGCCCGCTGCAACTGTTTGCGGATCGTATGCCGGTCGCTGTACAACACGTCGACGTTGGCGGGCATAATGTCGTCGAGATAGCGCAGCCGTTCCATGTTGATGTCGAGCAGGCCGACGCTGGCGCCGAAGCCGGCCGCCACCTTGGCCGCGTTGGCCCCCACGATGCCGCCGCCAAGAATGGTGATGTGCGCCGGCGCGACGCCCGGAACCCCGCCCAGCAGGATGCCGCGGCCCATTTGCGGCTTTTCCAGATACTTGGCCCCTTCCTGAATGCTCATCCGCCCGGCGACTTCGCTCATCGGGGTCAGCAACGGCAGCCGGCCGCGTTCATCCCGCAACGTTTCGTAGGCGAGAGCCGTGGCGCCGCTGGCCAGCACGCCGTCGAGCAGCGGTTCCTCGGCGGCGAAATGGAAATAGGTGAACATCACCTGGCCGGGCCGCATCAGCCGCCATTCTTGCGGCTGCGGTTCCTTGACCTTGACGATCATGTCGGCGGCGGCGAAGATCTCCTCGGCCGAATCGACCACGGTCGCGCCGCTGGCGGTGTAGTCGTCGTCGAACAGGCCCGAACCCAGCCCCGCCCCGCTTTGCACCAGCACCTGATGGCCGCCGCGAGACAGTTCCTCTGCGCCGACCGGCAGCAGTGCCACGCGATACTCGTCGCGCTTGATCTCCTTGGGAACGCCAATCTTCATGTGAGAGTTATTCCAAGCGGTCTCTACGGCATCGGTAGATCGTCGCTGTCGCGATCCAAGTCGCTCGCGGCGCCGGCCGTCTCGTCTTGTTGCAATACACTGGCGAGGTATTCCGCGTCGCGCGGTTCGTTGAGCGGTTCGACCGGCCGTTGGCCGCTTTCGGTGCGATCGATCTTGTCGTCGGTCGAACCCCCCTCGCTGCTCTCGCGGCGCCGCAGGTAGAGCTTGATCGGCACTTCGGCGAACGGCAGGTTGTCGCGAAACACGTTCAGCAGATAGCGGCGATAGGTCGGCGAAAAGGCGGCTGGATTGTTGCAGAACAGCACGATGGTCG
>JBBDLY010000069.1:0-1448 GCA_040878585.1 Pirellulales bacterium | reverse complement strand
CGCTCGGCACGGCGCTGAAGTTCATGTTGCGAGAGATCGATCCGGACCTGACCTATTTCATCCGTGACAACGTGGTGGTGTTCACCACGCGTGAGGTCGTTAACTCTCAGTTGCAACGCTACCTGTTCGACGTCACCGACCTGTTGCCGGTCGCCCAGCCGCCCATTGTTCGGCATGTGTGGCGCGACCGGACCACCAACGCCATCGACGAACCAGCCGGGCAATTGATTGATCTGATCCAGGCAACGGTCGAACCGGCGATGTGGGAGGATGTCGGCGGACCCTGGTCGATCCGCCCCAACAAGGGCGTGCTGGTCGTCTCGACGGGACCGGCGGGAGTGGACAAGCAGATCACCACTCTGCTGGGCCAACTTCGCAAGTCGAAGTCGTGGGACGGCCGCGACCAGGAATTGCTTGACCACATGGCCGAGCAATTCGCGAGTCCCTGGCAAACGCTGGACGTGGCCGCTTCGCTTGATTTAGACGAAGAACCCTTGGGGGAGGTCGTCGAGTGGTTGAGCAAGCAACACAAGGTCGAGGTGTACATCGATCGCCTTGCGTTGCAAGAGATTGGCCTCAGCGCCGACTCGCCCTGCAATATCCAAGTCGACAACCTCCCACTCAAGGTCGGGCTGGAACTGCTGCTTGGCGACATCGATCCAGATCTCGTGCTGCGAACCTTCGACGACGTCTTCATCATCACGACAACGGAGTATGACGATCAATACCTCGAAACCCGCGTGTTTCCCATCCGCGATCTGGTCGAAAGCGAAGACGAGGTTGAGCAGCTTATCGAACTGGTACAAGGGTCGATCGCGGCCGACACTTGGGAAGAAGTCGGCGGCTACGGCGGCATCGCCTTCTTCGCTCCGGCGGCGACGCTGGTCGTCTCGCAGACGCCGGAGGTACACAAGCAGATCCACGGCATGCTCGCGGAGATGCGCGTCAAGTTGGCTGCACGACCATCCCAGCGACCGTCCGCCAACACCACGCCGCCGCCGGCGCAACCAGACGAGGCCGCAAGTGCCGACGCATTGAAGTTCGATCAAGAGTGGCCGATTGTGGTCTATCATGTCGCGCTGCAAAAGCCGTCGCGGCAAGTGATCGCCGACGGCAAGACGCAAACGATTTTCGGCGAACCATACTCGCTGGACGCGCTGCCCGCGTTGGTCGAGCGGTTGATTGGCAAGCAGCATTGGGAGGAAGAGCACGCGACGATCGAGTTGCTCGGCGGCCAGTTAATCATCCGACAAACCCCGGCCGTGCATCGCCGCATCGAAGAATTACTCCGCCGATTGGAGGTGCTTCAATCATCGTTCAGCGGCCCCTTCCGCAAGTCGGTTCCACCGGCGGTCGGCGCGGCGGGCCGCAACCAAGTGATGTTCGGCTTCTGAGGCTCCTTCACCCCCAGCCGCGGTCGCGGCTTTCGCCCAAAGTAGGTCGGGCAT
>JBBDLY010000068.1:3131-7980 GCA_040878585.1 Pirellulales bacterium | reverse complement strand
GGAGGAGGTGTGAAGCTGGAGGGCTTGAAGCAATGGTTCTACCCGATTCTTTGCAGAACCCTGTCCCCTAGACCCTGAACCCTGAAACCTGAAACCTGAACCCTCACTCCCCCGGAAACACATGTCCGGTCGCTTCGGTTTCGACGGTGTAAACCGCCGTTCGGCAGGTGGCTGCCAGTACGTTGTTTTTCTCGCCGGTGAAGGTCACATTGGCTGGCTGCTGCGGCAGTGCGATGATCCCCAGTAGTTCGCCTTGCGGATTGAAGACCTGCAGGCCCAGCCCGGAGGTGATGTAGAGATTGCCCTTGGTGTCGACCGCCAGACCGTCGCCGCCGCGGCCCTGTTCGCCCGGCTTTTGCTGGAGCTTGCAGAACACCTTGCCCGCTCCGATCTTGCCGGGCGATTCGACCGGATAGGCCATCATCTCGGCCTGGCCGGTGGGGATGACGTAGAGCGTCTTCTCGTCGGGCGAGAGGATCACCCCGTTGGGATTGGGCAGGTCGTCGATCAGACGCGCAACCTTGCCGTTGCGATCGACATAGTAGACCGCCAACTTGCCTTGCGGCCAGGGGTCGGGCGCGCGGAAGCTGGGGTCGGTGAAGTAGACGCCTCCGGCGGAATCGACCACCAGATCGTTGCAGGCGTTGAACCGCTTGCCGTTGTACTGGTCGGCCACGACGCGCCGCTGTTTCGTCTCGATATTCCAGGCAACCAATTGGCCGTCCATCTCGCAGGCGAGCAGTTCGCCAGCGGCATTGAACATCAGCCCGTTGGCATGCCCCGACTCATCGGTAAAGACCTCGACCTGGCCCTCGGCCGTGAGCTTGTGAATCTTGTTCTCGGGTATGTCGGTGAAGTAGAGGTTGCCCTGACCGTCGGAGGCGGGGCCTTCGGTAAACTTGAACCCGGCGGCAACCTCGACTGGCTCGCCAATTTTGCCGATCGTGGGGATTTCGTTGGCGGCGGCCAACGAACCGACGAACAGCAGAACGAGCGTCAGCGAGGCGGTAATCTTCATAGCGGTAGTTTTCATGGTGAGATGCTTTCATGATGGAGAGCAGAGCAAAGTTCCTCTCATTGGAAACCGTGGTTTTGCGGATGTCAAGTTGATTCATTGCGGAGAAAGGGGACGACGCCCAGAATACAAGCTCGACGCGCAAGCGAGTGGGTCTGCGGTTTCTGAGTGCGTTGATAGACCGCCGCTGAGACGGCTTGGAGGAAATCCGCCTATCCCATCCACGGACCCACTCGCTTGCGCTTCGAGCTTGTATTGATGCACTCGCTCGCGCTGCGTGCTGGTATTGGATGCCACCCGCACAGCCTTAAAGGGAGCGTTAGGCGAAGATCGCCCACAGCTTGGGCGTGAAGATAATCGCGCCCACAACCACCGCGCCGATCGACGCCAGCAGGACCGCGGCGCTGGAGATGTCGAGCGCGGCGCCGACTTCGGGGTTGTGCTGCTTGACCGTCGCCTTGACCAGCTTTTCCAAGGCCGTGTTGAACATTTCGGCCGTTAACACACCGGCGATGCACAACGCCAACAAGCACCACTCGACGAGCGTCACCCGCAACGCAAGGCCGGCACCGACCACGGCGGCTGCAAAGAAGAAGTGAACGAAAAAGCTACTCTGCCCCCGCACCCCGTGGCGAAACCCACGGAAAGCATCGGAGAACTTCGTACGCCAAGTGCGATGCGGCATCGGGGATATTGCTTATTGTTTATTGTTTATTGCTGATTGCTGATTGCTATTCACATCCCACATGCACCATGCCACATGCAACATGTCCTTTATTCTAGGCCAAACGCTCCGGCTGGCGGGACGTAGATGCCGTCGATGGTGTCGCCGCGGCGGCTTCTGAAGAGCCGTGGTTCGATGGCCAGCTTCACTCCGATGTCGTCCTTGCTCTCATCATAACTGAAACCGAGGCGCACTAGGAACGACTCGCCCACGCGGGTAATCGCCAGCGACTGCGTGATGTTGGTTTGATCGTCCAGGCCGATCGACGCGCCCGCCGTGGCGATCCACTTTGGTCCGAGGCGGTAGCTGAATGCCGTTACCCCGACGTGGCTGCGAGTCGGGCCTTCCAGTACGCGCAGCCCCATGTAGATATTTCCCCGCTCGGGGCGATTGAGCGAACCGCCGATGTTGAACAGCTTCTGCCCGTCGCTGAACACATCGGCGATACCGCTGGAGAGTACGGTAAAGCGATCTCCCACGTGCCAGCGGAAGTCGTAGTCGATCAGGCCGATCACCTCGCCGAAGTTGTCGCGATCCGGCTCTGGAAACAGGCTGGCGTTCATGTCGAGCGTGACCCAATCGATGATCCGCTGCTTGCCTGGAGCGCCCCGCTTGGTTTGCCAGCGGTGGTTCATCCCCAGCCGCAACACGGTCAGGTCTTCGGCGATCTCGGTCACCGGGCTGGTTACGTAGTCCTGCATGCCGAACCGCACCGCGTAAAAGCGTTCGTCGAACTGCGGTGGGATGCCCATGCCGCCGAAGTCCTCGAAACTTTGCCGCCGCCGCAGGGCCAACTGGGCGTCGTCGTCGAGTTGATCGTAAAGTGGAAACTCGTCGAGGTCCTGACTGGAGTCGGCGTAAGCGAACTCAGCGCTGAACTCCACCTTGTGCGCCAGTCCGTTGACGTACAGCAGCGGCAGTTGCACGTTCGGATCGACCCGCCACATCGGCACGCTGGCCCGCACGCCAAGTTGGCCGTAGGCCCGCTGGATCGGATCGCCGTTGATGTCGGCCCCCCAGTGCGCCAACTCCCCCAGGGCGTATGGCACGACCTTGAAGTTGCCCAGTTGCATCGGCAGATCGATCTCCTGCCGGGTGGCGAACCGCTCTCCGCTCTGTGCCACTTCCCACGGCAGCAGTTCCCATTGCGACGCCTGCACGGGGTCTTCCGGCGGTTGGGCGACTTGCAGCCGCCCGTAGCCGATCGAAGTATGCTCGAACCAGGTGAGCCGATCCCCCAGCAGCGATTCGCCCAGCCAGAAATGATCGGCCCGCGGCAGCCATTCGGTTTCGGTGAAGAAGTCGTTCAGCCGCACCGTGCCGAACACATCCCACGACGTATTGCCGGCGTACCGTTTCAGCTCCAGCCGCGTGTCGAGATCCTTGAAGGTGTCCCATTCGTTTTCGAAGTACTGTTCGAGGAAATTGGGGTCGCTGATCCAGCCGATCTCGGCCGAGATCTGGTAGCCGTCCCCCAGTTCCTGTCGATGCCGCGCCAACAACCGGCCGCGGTGATCGGTCTCGGGAGGAATGTTGTTGCGGCCAGCGCCGAGATTGTCGAGGCCGTGGTCCTTGATGCCCCAGGCGTCGATGAAGCCCTCGGTCGGCCCCGTCAGACCGAAGAAATGGTCAGTCTCGTATTCAAAACTGGTGCCCAGTCCAAGCCCGCGAAAGCTGAGATAATCGATGCTGAACTCCCAGTCCGTGCCGTCGATCGGGTTGTCGACGCCGAACACCTCGTAGCCGCTGAAGGTGGTCAGCACCTGCGTGCCGAAGATGTTGTCGGTGGCGAGTTTTGCTTCTCGCACGTAGAAGTTGGCATTGTCCAGGTCGGTACTCAACAACGGCCAGTAGAGTACCGGAAACTCGCCGACGTAAATGAAATTGTTGTACGACTGGGCGAAGCGGCGGTGCCGCGCCATGGGTTGATCGATGCGATCGTCCATCGTCGGCTGCCCGAACGGGGTGGAGATGGGGGACTGTTGATCCTCGAAGTAGACCATCTCGCTCCGCAGTGAATAACCCGGCACGCCCATCCGGCTGCTGGTGACCAGCGCCCCTTGGGCCAGGAACTGATCCTTGGAGATCTGCCGCAGCACGTCCGCCTTGACTCGCAGTTTGCCGGCGTATTCCGGCACCGGCGTGAGCAGTTCGGCGTCGAGCACGACGCCCACCTGATGCCGCACGTCGTAGTACATCCGGTTGGCGAACACCACTCGGTCCCCCTGGCGGAACTCGATGTTCCCCTCCATGTAAACTTCCAACGGCACGTCGGACCGCTGCATCGATTGTCCGGTTAAATCGGGTTCGGCCCCTTGCGTCCAGACGACGATCCGATCGGCCGAGAGATCGATCGAACCGAGCGAGTCGACGCCGTCGACGATGATCGTCACGCCGCCGGTGACTACCGCTACATATTCGTCTCGCTCGGTGCGCGGGAACCACTGCGCCTGCACGCGGACGTCGCTGCGGGGGAACGCGCGAATCCGCCGCAATCCGGGCGGAGGCGCGTCGGCGGTCGGCTCGATCACCGGTTCGTTGTATTGCGTCTGGCGGATCACGCCCTCGGCGCGGGGAAAGCGGGCGGCGATGGCCCGATCGAGCAGCAGCGAGCGGGTCGGCGGACCTTCCTGCAACTGCGGAACCCGCACCTGCGGCAGGCGCGCGCCGCGAAACTCGCCAATCCAATGATGGCCGCGATAAGCGCTGGCCGGTTCGTCCCTCTGGCTCGACTGCTGCGAGACCGAGACGCCCCCCTCCAGATAGCTTGTCACGCGGATCGGCCCGCGGCCGTCTTCCAGTCCCTGCTCGACCCACAACACGCCATGCTCCCCGCTGGCCTGCACGCCCCCTTGGCGAATCTGGCAGCGTCCGCTCAGCACCCACACGTCGGCCACGCCGTCGTTCCAACGAATGGCATGCTCGGCGGCGATCTCAATCGGCGCCTCGGGCGTGGCAACGGAGAAGTTGACTTGAGCCGAAGCGGCGGCGGTGAGCAGGCTTAGTATGAGAGCAAGCCCAATGCGGAATGCGGAATGCGGAATGCGGTCGGGCAAAATCTGAAATCTGCACTCTGAAATCCGAAATCCCACCACGCGCACCGCCACCTT
>JBBDLY010000068.1:0-3031 GCA_040878585.1 Pirellulales bacterium | reverse complement strand
AAATCTGAAATCTGCACTCTGAAATCCGAAATCCCACCACGCGCACCGCCACCTTGACCGCGGCATGCAGTATCATGCCGAGTGAGCCTCGTTCGGTACGGTCGTTTCCGTGCGGCTTCAGGGTTGCATCCTTGCGGAAATCGGAGCATGGCTCCACGGCGGGTGACTTCCTTGTCCTACGCCGCGACTCGCAAACCGGCACGCTCACCGTAGCTGAACTCGCCAAGAGTTCAGCCGCGCAACGAACTCGCCAAGAGTTCCGTCGGCGCGCAATGTGTGCCCGGTCCGAGAGGGGCGGGATTATAGAAAGGGCGTACTCCATAGGTCAAGGCAGATTCAAACCGATTCAGGCACCTTTAAGTTCTTATAAAACAATACCTTACGACCAGTAGCGACCGGCTCGTTCCGGGAATCGATCAATGTTGGCTGAAATGACGCAAGTGAATCGCGCGTTTGAATTTATGATTCGCATTCGGTGGCTGCTGTTGGCCGTCGCCGCGGGGCTGGCCGCGGTGGCCTGGCCGTTGAGCGATCAGCTAGCGTTTGATCGCTCGATCGAGAAGATGTTCGCCCCCGACGATCCGCTACTGGAACCCTACCGCAAATTGAAGGTGATCTACGGCGGCAACGAAGTTGTGATGGCCGCCTTCATCGTCGACCAGGCGTCGTCCGCCGCAGACGGCGCCGCGGACCAACCGGACCAGCCAGACAGCTCGCTCACCGCCGACGCCGCCCGCGCCAAACTGGCCGAACTGACCAACGAAATTCGCGGCACGCCGGGTGTTCGCTCCGTGTTGAGCCTCACCACCGTTCCGAACAATCCGCCGCTGTACGACCTGCTGGAAGGTTACGCCGTCAGTGCCGACCGCCAAACCGGCGCGGTGGTCGCCATTCTCGAGCCGGACATCGACGATGAGCAAAAAGCCGCCGCTATCGACGCCATGCGGGCGGCCGTGCAATCGCGCTACGATCCCGGCGTAGTGGCCGGCGAGCCGGTGATGGTGGTCGAAGGCTTCCGCATGGTCGAGGACGACGGCCATCGGCTGCGCATCTGGTCGCTGCTGCTGGTCTCGCTGACCGTGTTGCTGCTGTTTCGCAGCATTCGCTGGCTGCTGATTCCACTGGCAGTGGTGCAACTGACGCTGATCTTGACCGAGGCTGCGCTGGTCGTCAGCCGCCTCGACCTGAGCATGGTCAGTTCGATGCTGGCGGCAATCGTGACCGTGGTCGGCGTGGCGACGGTGATTCACATCATCGTGCGGTTTCGCGAGTCGCGGACCCTGGGGCTGCCGGCCCGCGAGGCGCTGTCGCGGGCCATGACGCTGTTGGCCGTGCCGATTGTGCTCGCCTGCCTGACCGACGCGGTGGGGTTTTCGTCGCTATTGATCGCGCGGGTAGGTCCGATTCAGGACTTCGGCATCATGATGGCGATCGGTTCGTTGTTGGTGATCGTGTCGACGTTTCTACTGGTGCCGCCGTTGGCGTTGTGCTTTGGCCGCTTCGACGCCGATCCGCGGCTGGCCTGGGGCGAAGGCTCGCTCGATCGCGCACTCCGTGGCATCGCCGACGTCGCCATGCAAAGACCCAAGAGCGTGGGGCTGCTGGCGGTGCTGATTGCCGCCGGTTCGATCTACGGCATCCGCTTTACCGAGGTCGAGACCGACTTCACCAAGAACTTCCGCGCCGACAGCGAGATCGTGCAGTCGTACGAACTGATCGAATCGCGGCTTGGCGGCGCCGGCGTGTGGGACGTGATGATCCCGCTGCCGGAAGAAGCCGCCGCGGAAATCGACAAGGAGTTCATCGCCAAGCTGAAAAACTATCAGCGGCGGCTTTATCGCGAAGTGACCATTGTCGGCGCCGACGGCCAGCCAGAACCGGGGCTGACCAAGGTGCTTAGTCTTTCCGACGGCCTCGACGCCATGCCGTTTCAAGGGATCGCCCGGCTGCTGTCGGTCGAACGCCGCGTGGCAGGACTCGACAAGATCAGCCCCGGCATCGTGCCAATGCTCCGCGGCGACTCTCCCGACGGCCGGCATTACGTGCGGGTGATGCTGCGGGCGCGGGAACGGCAGTCGTCGGAGAACAAGCGGCAAATCATCGAGCAGGTCCGCGCGATTACCGCCGAGGAATTTCCGGCCGCGGAGGTGACTGGCTTTTATGTGCTGCTGACCCACCTGATCGACAGTATGATTCAGGACCAGTGGCGCACCTTCGGCGCGGCGACCGCCGGCATCGCGCTGATGATGCTCATCGCCTTCCGCAGTTTCCGGCTGGCGGCGATCGCGATGGTTCCCAACGTGGTGCCGATCCTGATTCTGCTGGGCTGGCTCGGCTGGTTGGGGATCAAGATCAACATGGGCGCGGCGATGATCGCCGCGGTCTCGATCGGCCTGTCGATCGATTCTTCGATCCATTACCTGTGGTCGTATCGCAGGGCGAGAAAAGAGGGCGCCACGGTCAGCGATGCGATCCACGCCACCCATCAATCGGTCGGTCGGGCGATGTTCTTCTCGACACTCGCCCTGATCGTCGGCTTCGCCTCGCTCTGCGCCAGCGAGTTCATCCCCACGATCTACTTCGGCGCGCTGGTCAGCCTGGCCATGCTCGGCGGTCTGCTAGGCAACCTGGTCATCCTGCCGCTAATGCTCGGCTGGGGACACAAAGATTAGCCCCCGGTGAATACACCGGGGGCACTATGCGGTGTCTTAACCGCTTGGTCGCGCCCCGGCGCAAAGACCGATGAACCGCAGCACCTTGCTCTGTTGTCCGCAGATGACGCAGATACTCGCAGATAGTGGTTTACTATTGCGCAGTTCTGTTCATTTTATCAATTTTCATCTGCGTGAATCTGCGCAATCTGCGGACGTCTCGACGCCAACAACTTAGCCCCCGGTGAATACACCGGGGGCACTGTGTGGCGTCGTAATCGCTTGGTCTCGCCCTGGCGCAGGTGCCGCAAGCTCACTGCCCAGCCACGGCTTGGCAGGCGTTGTCCGTGCCGTGGGCGTATTCACCCACGGCTAATACG
>JBBDLY010000067.1:0-1458 GCA_040878585.1 Pirellulales bacterium | reverse complement strand
GCTTGCCTTCCTTGGCGATGCGCTCCAGGACTTCCAGTTCCCGCAGCCGCATCAGCGTCGGGTTGTCGGCCAGCAGCTTGGCCGTGTTGGCCTGGCTGCGCATCGCGGCCGTCTCCTCGCGCCGCGAGATCAGGTTGGCCTCGGCGGCCTTCTTGGCCTCCGTGACCCGGTTCATCAGAGTCTTCATGTCGCCCGGCAGGATGACGTCGCGGACACCTACCGAAACAATCTCCAGACCCAACTCGCCTGCGCGACCGACGATCTGCTCCTCGACCTCGCGGGCGACCGCGTCCTTGTCGGCCAAGAACGCGTCGAGGTCTCGCACGCCAACAACCGCCCGCAGCGCCAACTGTGCCTCGCGGTACAGCGCCTGCCGGGCGTCGTCGGCCGCCGTGACCACCTTCCGCGCATCAACCACGCGGTAACCGACCAGGGCGTTCAGGCGCAGCGTGACCTTGTCGGCCGTCATCAGATCCTGACCACTGACGTCGATCATCGTCTCGCGCATGTCGATCTCCACGACCTTGGCATCGGCGGCGCCGAGCCAGAAGGCGTACAGACCCGGCGCGAGCGTGTCGACGTAGCGGCCGTCCTGGAACAGGACACCGACGTGGTTCCGCTCGATAGCGCACACGTCGAGCAGATGCTTCGCGGCACGCGTGATGATCTTCAGGTCGTCGTGCTCGAACCGCACGCTCCGTGCGTCGACGATCTCGACCTTTACCTCGCGCTGACCGGTCCAGTACGCATACTGGCCCGGCGGCAGGATGTGGCTGAAGCGGCCGTCGATCCAAACGAGCGCCCGCTCGTGGTCCTTCAGGTCGAGCACCTGCGCACGATCGGTTAGCGCACCCGACTTGACGATCAGGTCGAGCTGGTCGTGGACCAGCCACGGCTCGCGCTGCGACACGACATCAACTCGTCCACGCCACAGCGGATCGAACAGCCAGTGCGTACCGGCGTCCAGCAGGCCCTGAAACTCGCCATTGCGGAAGTACAGCCCCTTTTCGTAGCTGCGGATCTTGATTTGCTTGAAGAACATCATTGCTGTACCTCCTTTCCTTTCTCCCCGAGTCGTAAAGGTGCGGTCGGCACGCCGCACGGTGGATCGGCTTGATAGGACGCTTATCGCCCGTGAATAGTTCGTTGTTGGATTAAAAAAGGCCGTCAGGAGGACGGCGCGCTGGTTCAATCACACTTCCAAGCACGGAGTGCAGCTTGAGCAGTCAGGCTGGCAGCTTCGTCCGCTGGCGTCCACCGGCCGAGGCCAGCGCGGGCGATGCCCACGCGGCGACGACAAGTTTCGTCCATCCTCAAAAGCTGCGAGCGTGAAAGCGGTATCCACGCACTGCATAGCACTCGTCGGTGCTGCCGCTGTCGGAGCGATGGCCCGCCAATGGCGAGCGGCACGCATCCAACAACGGCCGATCAAACAAACGTCCGCCTCCCTCGGGCTTC
>JBBDLY010000066.1:0-1466 GCA_040878585.1 Pirellulales bacterium | reverse complement strand
GCCCAATGGCACTTACTTTGGTTTCTCGGGTGGTGGTTTTTCGAGGGTATTTTGTTGTTTGGTCTTCAATTTCATGAATTTGGTCGACTTGGGCCGGCGGGGGTGCGCTTGGCGGGGGTAGCTGCGGCCGGGCCGGTTTGGAAGCTTGCATCTGGCTGCCATGTTCAGCGCTCTCTCGTAGCGGGCTTTCCACGTCGTGAGGTCGCCGGTTGGTTGGTACAGCAAGAAGAGCTTGAACGTGTCCCAGACGCCCGTGAAGCTCAACCGGCGCGGTGGCACTTTCGCCACCTCCGCCGCCTGCCGACGGAACTGCATCACCAGATTGTACGCCACCAGCGACGTCATCAGTTCCTTTTTCACCATCGCCACGCTCTTGGCGCGGATGTTCTCCGTATCGAGCGTGACCTTGAGGTCGCGGATGTCATGCTCCACGTCGTAGCGGCAGCCATAGATTTCTCCGGCCGATTCGCTGTCCAGCTCCAGCGTGGTCGCCAGGTAGAGCGTCTCGCCTGGAATGGAGACCTCGTGCAAGAACAGTTCAATCTCCGCATCGTCCGGCAACTCCGGCGTGGTTTGGCGGTCCTTCACCGAGGGTTTCCAGTTCACCCGGTACAGCGAGCCATGCTCGGTCTGTTCGATCAACGTAGCGCGTTTGCGGAGCGACTTGAACCGCGCCTTCGTCAGCCGGAACAGGATGTCGTGGCCTTGCTGCACGGTGTAGTAGGCGACGCTGAAAATGCCAAAGCCAGCGTCTCCCAACACAATCGAAGCGGGGGGAAGCCGCTTCACGATCGCCCAGGCCAACTTCGCCTCGGAAGTGTTGTGCTCGCCGTACATCGGACCGATTTCCAGCGGCAAGGCGCAGCCGCTTTGCAGTTCATGGGCGACCAACAGCATGGCCACCGGCCAAACCGTTTCGCCGTGCTGGTTGGTGGCCGGTGGAAACGCCTTGCGCAGTTCCTCGGTCGGCGCCAGCGTGATGGTCGTGCCGTCGATGATGAAGGCCCGCCGTCCGTCGAACCAAGACGGGGAAGATTCGATCAGCGAGTCGCAGACGTGCTGGGTGAAGAACTCGACCGTCTCGATGCTCAGCCGCTTCCGCGCCTGGCTATAGGCGGACGAACTTTCCGACAGCCTTCCTTCGCGGATGCGCTTGTTGTCAGGCAGCAGATCGCCGCTGTACGAGAGGACTTCCTTGACAATAGCTTCCATCGATCTGCCGCCGCCCAGCCGCTGGAGCACCAACATCCACAACGTAACCAGCGTGGTGTACACTGTCATCGGCGCTTCCGATGGGAGCCACACGTGCGGCTCGTCAGCGGGCACCAATTCACGCAGTAATTCCACCGCCGACGTAAACTCCTGATCGCTGAGCGTGCTAACATCCTTCAACATAGGAACGGACCTCCATGACAATTTGGCAGTCAAAAACCCAACTGGTTTCCGATGCGCAAATCTCATGCCAT